>NZ_MVKA01000004.1:0-40000 GCF_002042905.1 Geobacillus sp. LEMMY01 | reverse complement strand
CATCGCTCAACGGATAAAAGCTACCCCGGGGATAACAGGCTGATCTCCCCCAAGAGTCCACATCGACGGGGAGGTTTGGCACCTCGATGTCGGCTCATCGCATCCTGGGGCTGTAGTCGGTCCCAAGGGTTGGGCTGTTCGCCCATTAAAGCGGTACGCGAGCTGGGTTCAGAACGTCGTGAGACAGTTCGGTCCCTATCCGTCGCGGGCGSAGGAAATTTGAGAGGAGCTGTCCTTAGTACGAGAGGACCGGGATGGACGCACCGCTGGTGTACCAGTTGTCCCGCCAGGGGCACCGCTGGGTAGCTATGTGCGGACGGGATAAGCGCTGAAAGCATCTAAGCGTGAAGCCCCCCTCAAGATGAGATTTCCCACCGCGYRAAGCGGGTAAGATCCCTCGAAGATGACGAGGTCGATAGGTCCGAGGTGGAAGCGTGGCGACACGTGGAGCTGACGGATACTAATCGATCGAGGGCTTGACCTATGAGCGGCTTCTTCCGACGGTTATCTAGTTTTGAAGGAATGAATTTCCTTCTTGACATTGTTTATTTTTCCGCTTGCCTAGTGGCTATGGCGGAGGGGAAACACCCGTTCCCATCCCGAACACGGAAGTTAAGCCCTCCAGTGCCGATGGTAGTTGGGGCCAGCGCCCCTGCAAGAGTAGGTCGTTGCTAGGCAGCTTCATTCACCAGGGAGTTTCGACACGCCTCATTCCCTTTTTCTTTTTAGGGGCGATTGCGCAACAGGGCGATCTGTCAGCGAGCCAAAAGGCTGCGCGGGATCGTCCTTTTTGTTTTGCCTTTTCTCCTATGCCTATTTTTAGTTTTGGAAGTGGCGGCAAGATGTTCGGATATGATACAATTTCAAAAGCAAGAGTGAAGATGATAAAAGGGGATAAGGTAGAACAAAATGAAAAAAATTGAAATTTTGGTGCATTCTCCGGAAGAAACGAAGTCGGTGGCCCGCCGGCTGGCGGAACATCTTGAGCCGGGAATGGTCATCGCGTTAGAAGGTGATCTCGGGGCGGGAAAGACGACGTTTACGAAAGGTCTTGCTGAAGGGCTGGGCATTACGCAAACGGTCAATAGCCCGACGTTTACGATTATTAAGCAATATGATGGTCGGCTTCCGCTTTATCATATGGATGTATACCGACTTGAAGATGAATGGGAAGATCTTGGATTTGACGAATATTTTGCTGGCGATGGTGTTACGGTTGTTGAATGGGCGCATTTGATCGCCGGCCAGTTGCCTGAGGAACGGCTGACCGTTTCCTTGTTTCATCGAGGCGGCGATGAGCGGTTGCTTCGCTTTGAGCCGTCGGGGGAGCGTTATGAACAGTTGTGCAAGGAGATTTTTCCGTCATGAAAGTATTGGGAATTGATACATCGAATATGCCGCTTGGCATTGCGTTGGTAGATGGTGATGTCGTGAAAGGGGAATTCATCACCAATGTGAAAAAAGACCATTCATCCCGGGCGATGCCAGCCATTGAGTTGTTGCTTCGACGATGTGACGTTGCTCCGAAAGATCTCGATTTAATCGTTGTAGCGAAAGGGCCGGGGTCGTATACCGGGGTACGGATCGGCGTGACGATTGCGAAAACGCTTGCCTGGTCGCTCGGTATTCCGATCGCTGGGGTATCAAGCCTTGAGGTGCTCGCCGCCAATGGCCGCTATTTTCCTGGGGTGATCGTTCCGCTGTTTGACGCGCGGCGCGGACAAATTTACACCGGGCTTTATCGCTACGAAGGCGGTGCGCTCCGCTGCCTTGAGGCGGACCGCATTGTGGCGGCGGATGAGTGGGCGCGTCGGTTGAGCGAGCGGGAAGAGGATGTATTGTTCATTGGTGCGGATGCACCGCTATATAGCGATTTGTTTCGGAGCCATTTAGGCGAACGGGTTCACGTGGCCCCGCCGTCTTTGGCGTTGCCGCGTCCGAGCGAGTTGGTGATGCTCGGCAAACAAAAAGAGCGCGAGAACGCCCATGTGTTTGTACCGAACTATCTCCGCCTTGCCGAGGCGGAGGCGAAATGGCTCGCGAAACAAAAAGGGGAACAGAACGATGGGGATCAATGTTCAATTTCGGCCAATGACTGTTCATGACATTGATGAGGTCGTGCAAGTCGAGCAGGCATCGTTTACTGCGCCTTGGAGCCGTGAATCGTTTTACAACGAGCTCATGTACAACCGCTATGCCAAATATATCGTCATGGTGTACAACGGGCAGATCATCGGGTATGGCGGGATGTGGCTTGTCATCGATGAGGCGCATGTGACGAATGTAGCCGTGTTGCCGCAGTTTCGCGGGCAAAAGCTTGGTGAAGCGCTCATGCGACGCCTGATGGACATGGCCAGGCAGCACGGGGCGGCGACGATGACGCTTGAGGTGCGCGTGTCCAATCATGTCGCCCAGTCGCTGTACCGAAAGCTTGGATTTCGCAACGGAGGCATTCGCAAACGGTATTATCCGGATAACTTTGAAGACGCGTTAGTCATGTGGGTGAAGCTGAGATGAATGAAGACGTATATGTATTAGGCATTGAAACGAGCTGCGATGAAACGGCGGCAGCGGTCGTGAAAAACGGAAGAGAGATTTTATCGAATGTGGTGGCGTCGCAAATGGAAAGCCATCGGCGGTTTGGCGGCGTCGTGCCGGAAATTGCTTCCCGCCATCATGTGGAGCAAATTACGCTCGTCATTGAGGAAGCGATGCAGCAGGCCGGCGTATCGTTTGCGGGCCTTGATGCGGTGGCGGTGACGGCCGGACCGGGGCTTGTCGGGGCGCTTCTTGTCGGGGTGAACGCGGCGAAAGCGTTGGCGTTTGCTCATGGACTGCCGTTTATTGGGGTGCATCATATCGCCGGTCATATTTACGCCAATCAATTAGTGGCCGAAATGAAGTTTCCGCTGTTGGCGCTCGTCGTTTCCGGTGGTCATACGGAACTAGTGTACATGAAAGAGCATGGGAAATTTGCGGTGATCGGTGAAACGCGCGATGACGCTGCCGGTGAGGCGTATGACAAGGTGGCGCGGGCTTTAGGCCTTCCGTACCCAGGAGGACCGCACATCGACCGGTTGGCCCATGAGGGCGAGCCGGTGATTGATTTGCCGCGAGCGTGGCTTGAGGAAGGGTCGTATGATTTCAGCTTCAGCGGCTTAAAATCGGCGGTGCTCAATGCGCTCCACAACGCGAAACAGCGCGGCGAGGAGATCGATCCGAGACAGATGGCCGCGAGCTTTCAGGCCAGCGTCGTCGATGTGCTGGTGACGAAAACGGTGCAGGCCGCCAAAGAATACCGCGTACGGCAAGTGCTGCTCGCCGGCGGGGTGGCGGCTAACCGCGGGCTGCGGGCTGCACTGCAGGATAAAATGAAAGAGCTCCCCGATGTGGAGCTTGTCATCCCGCCGTTATCGCTATGCACCGACAATGCGGCGATGATTGCCGCTGCGGGAACAGTGTTATATCAACAAGGAAAGTGGGCTGATTTGGCGCTCAACGCCAATCCAAGCTTACCGCTTGTCTAGGCGGTTGGGCTGAAACGAGAAAGACACCGAAGGGCGATCCGTTTGCGGCAGGCAAACGAATCGTCCTTTTTGTTTTAGTGTGAAAAAAGTTTGTGTATATTTTTATCCACAAATCTGTGGACAATGTGGAAAAGGCGGAAAAGCACTATAAACAATAAGAAAAACAATACACAGTGATTTTCCTGCAAAAGGAAGCTATTGTTTGTGGATAATGTGGAAAAGTTGGTGAATAACTTATATTCCACGGTAGAAATTGTGGATTTTTTTGTGGATAATGTGACTAACTAAAAAACAACCCGCCGAAACCAGAGGCGGGTTGTCAGTTATAGTGAAGTATAAAGCTGTTCCCATTCGGCCAATAACGTTTCGACTCGCTGCTTCCGCTCGTCGTTTTCTTGAGTCAATCGTTGCATCGTTTCATAATCGCCGTAAACGGATGGATCACAAAGTTGCTGCTCGATCTCAACGATTTGTGCTTCAAGCGCTGCAATCTCGGCTTCGATTTCATCCAAGCGGCGTTGGCGCTGGCGCCGCCGTTTTTTTTCCTCTTTTTCTTGCTCGTACGTCGTTTTGGCCGAATCGCTTGCCGTTTCTGTCGGGCGGACGTTCAGGAGCGCCAGTTCGCGCATTTCTTCTTTTTTGGCGATGTAGTAATCATAGTCGCCTAAGTATTCAGTTAGGCCTCCGCTGGAAAGTTCAAACACCTTTGTTGCGATTCGGTTGATGAAATAGCGGTCGTGGGAAACGAACAAAATCGTTCCCGGGTAGTCGATGAGCGCTTGCTCGAGCACTTCTTTGCTGTCGAGGTCTAGATGGTTTGTCGGTTCGTCCAAAAGGAGGACATTTGCTTTTTGCAGCATCAGCTTGGCGAGCGCCAGGCGTGCTTTCTCCCCGCCGCTTAAAGCGGAGACCGGTTTTAAGGCATCATCGCCGGAAAACAGGAAGTTGCCGAGCACAGTGCGAATTTCTTTTTCCGTCTTTTCGGGGTAGGCGTCCCACAGCTCGTCAAGCACCCGTTTGTTCGATGACAAATCAGCTTGGTCTTGATCGTAATAGCCGATTTGGACGTTTGCGCCGTAGCGGAGCTCTCCTGCTTGGATAGGGAGTTTTCGGGCGATCGCCTTCAGCAATGTCGACTTGCCGATGCCGTTCGGCCCGACTAGGGCGACGCTTTCGCCGCGCGTGATGCGGAAGCTGATTTGGCGGATGACGGGTGCACCGTCGCCATAGCCAACGGCTATGTCTTCGGCGGTGAGCACTTCATGGCCGCTCGGCCGATCGATCGAGAACGAAAAGGAGGCTGATTTTTCATCGCCGACAGGCCGCTCGAGCCGTTCCATTTTTTCCAGTTGCTTTCGCCGGCTTTGCGCCCGTTTGGTTGTCGAGGCACGGGCGATGTTGCGTTGGATGAAGTCTTCGAGCCGGGCGATTTCCTCCTGCTGTTTCTCGTACCGTCTTAACTCTTGTTCGTATTGCTCGGCCCGCAGCTCCAAATAGCGGCTGTAGTTGCCGGCATAGTGTTTGAGCGTGGCGTTCGACAGTTCGTACACGTCGGTGACGATTTTGTCTAAAAAGTAGCGGTCGTGGGAAACAACCAGGACGGCGCCGGGATAGGCTTGCAAGTACTGCTCCAGCCAAGCGAGCGTCTCAAGATCCAAATGGTTCGTCGGCTCGTCCAAAATCAATAAATCCGGCTTGGACAACAGCAATTTCCCAAGGGCAAGCCGCGTCCGCTGTCCGCCGCTTAACGACGAGACCGGCGTTGTTTTATAATCATATGAGGAAAACTGCAGCCCGTGCAAAACGGAGCGGATGTCGGCTTCGTATTGGTAGCCGCCTTGTTCTTTGTATTGTTCTTGCAGCTCGTCATACGTTTTCAGCGTTTTTTCATAGCGAGCTGGATCGGCGAGCACATCCGGGTCGCCGAGTTGCATGCTGAGTTCGGCGAGCTGTTTTTCGAGTCCTAGAAGCGGGGTGAATACCTCAAGCATTTCGTCCCAAATGGAACGCGGCGAGTCGAGCCCGCTGTTTTGCGCCAAATAGCCAATTTTGATATGGTTTGGTTTGATGATTTTGCCGCTGTCGAAAGATAGTTCACCGGCGATGATTTTCAACAATGTCGATTTTCCCGCTCCGTTGCGGCCGACAAGGGCAATTCGGTCGCGGGACTGTATTTCTAGTTTTATATTCGATAAAATAAGGTCAGCGCCGAAATATTTCGTGAGCCCGTGCACTTGCAAAATGATCATGTCATTTCACCTCGCGAATAGTTTAACGTAAGTCGCGAAAACGGTCAAAGACGAATGATGAAAAATCGTGTATAGTGTATAAATGGAGGAGATTGTATTGTCATCGTTCACTCATTTCAATGAACAAGGGCGCGCGAAAATGGTCGATATTACGCACAAAGAAGATACAGTGCGAGTGGCCGTGGCGCAAACGAGCGTGACTGTCAGCCGGGAAATTTACGAAAAAATGACGAGCAACGCGATCGAGAAAGGGGATGTGCTTGCCGTCGCTCAAGTGGCGGGGGTGATGGCGGCGAAGAAGACAGCTGACCTTATTCCAATGTGTCACCCGCTTATGTTAAAGGGTGTGGACATTGCTTTTGCTTGGGAAAACGATGGAGAAGCGCATAAGCTCGTCATCACTGCAACGGTGAAAACGAAAGGGAGCACAGGAGTGGAAATGGAAGCGCTGACGGCCGCTTCGGTCTGTGCGTTGACGGTGTACGATATGTGCAAGGCGCTTGATAAAGGAATGGTCATCGGTCCGACGTATTTGGTCGAAAAAACGGGCGGGAAGTCTGGCCATTACCGACGGAAAACCGATTAGCTAGGGGATGAGATCATGAGCAACGAACAACCGAAAATTCCGCAGGCAACCGCCAAACGGCTGCCGCTTTACTATCGGTTTTTGAAAAACTTGCACGCTTCCGGCAAGCAGCGCGTCTCCTCTGCCGAGTTGAGCGAGGCGGTGAAAGTTGATCCGGCGACGATCCGCCGCGATTTCTCCTATTTTGGTGCGCTTGGTAAAAAGGGATACGGGTATAATGTCAATTATTTGTTGTCGTTTTTCCGCCGGACGCTTGAAGAGGATGAGGTGACCGAAGTCGCCTTGTTTGGCGTCGGCAATTTAGGCACGGCCTTTTTAAACTATAATTTTTCGAAAAACAACAATACGAAAATCGTGATGGCGTTTGATGTCGATGAGCGGAAGGTAGGGACGACAGTCGGCGGGGTGCCGGTCTATCATCTCGATGAATTGGAGAAGCGGCTTCACGAAAACATCCCGGTCGCCATTTTAACCGTGCCGGCCGCCGCGGCTCAAGCGCTGACCGACCGCCTTGTCGCGCAAGGAATTAAAGGCATTTTAAACTTTACTCCGGCACGGTTGAACGTGCCGAACCATATTCGCGTCCATCATATCGATTTAGCCATTGAGCTGCAGTCGCTCGTCTATTTTTTGAAAAACTATCCATCGCCATCGTAAAAAGGAGAGAACAACACATGAAATATTTGTTGCTCGTTGTTGTGATTTTGTTGCTGTTTGGCACGAAAAAGCTGCCGGAATTAGGGCGGTCGTTCGGCCAGTCGCTTCGCGAGTTTAAAGACGCCACAAAAGGGCTCGCTGATGACGAAGAAACGAAAACCGACCGATGACAAGGCAGGATGGGGAACCAATGAATGACAAAGAAATGTCGGTGTATGAGCATCTGGGTGAACTGCGGAAACGGCTCATCATCGTGCTTGTCTTTTTTGCTGCGGCGCTTGTCGTTAGTTTCTTTTTTGTCGATGATGTCATTTTGTATTTGCAGCGAACGGCCGAGGCGAAGCATTTGACCATGAACGCCTTTCGCCTCACCGATCCGATTAAAGTGTATTTTCAGTTTGCCTTCGTCATCGCGGCTGTTCTGTCGGCTCCGGTGTTGTTGTACCAAATTTGGGCGTTTGTCAGCCCCGGTCTGTATGAAAAAGAGCGGAAAGTGACGTTAAGCTATATCCCGGCGTCGATCGTTCTTTTTTTAGCCGGGGTCAGCTTCGCTTATTTCGTCTTGTTTCCGTTTGTCGTTCGGTTTATGAGCCAGCTGGCTGACCAACTAGGGGTTCAACAAATGATCGGCATTAATGAATATTTTCAGTTTTTGCTTCAGCTCGTGCTGCCGTTTGGCATCGTGTTTCAGCTTCCGATTGTTGTGCTGTTTTTCACCCGCTTAGGGCTTATTACGCCGCAGCTTCTTGTTCGCATCCGCAAGTATGCGTATTTGGCGCTGCTTATTTTAGCGGCGGTCATTACGCCGCCGGATGTGCTGTCGCAAGTGATCGTCATGATTCCGCTCACCATTTTGTATGAAGGAAGCATTTGGGTGGCGCGCATCGGCTATCGGAAAGCGCAGCGAGCAGCCGAGGAGGAAGGCAATGAGTGAGGCGGGACTAAAAAATCGATCATTAAGAGGAAAGCGAGCAAGGCCGGGCCAAACGAAGGGGCTGTCTCAAAAGCCGCAAAACAGGGCTTTGAGGCCGGCCTCTTGTTTTTTCGTTTCCATTTTCACGATATGATCGCCGTCATGAGATTGATGTTCTGGTCCCTTCCCGTGCGAATCACGGGAAGGGGGTCAGCGTTTTGAGGCGAAAAGAAGGCGAAGGGCGGTGCCGAAATCAAAGGCAGCGAGCGCCGCTAAAGCGATGGTGGAGACGTTCCAAACCGTTTCATGAGCACTTTCGATGGCCAAATACGTAAACAGCAAGCCTAAGACGAAATACGGAAGCGAAAACAGCCGAGGGTTTCGCATCATAGCCAAACCCTCCAAACGGCGAGCGGCAGCTCGGACTGGCGCATCATTTTCTCAATCTCGTCGGCCAACAGCGTCTGCATGGCGACGACGAACGTATTCATGGCGACATGGGCGAAAATCGGTACGAAAATGCGTCCGGTTTTCGCGTATAAAAACGCGAATACCATCCCCATGGATGTGTACAGAAGCAAATGTTCCGGCTCCATATGGACAATGGCAAACAAGAGCGAACTGACAAGCGCAGCAAGCCAAAAGTTGTATTTTTCATAAAGCGAGCCGAAAATGATTTTGCGGAAGATGAGCTCTTCCAAAATCGGGCCGATGACGGAGGTGACGACGACCAACAGCGGCGTCAGGCGGATGATATCGATGATTTGCCTTGTATTTTCCGACCCTGGTTTGATGCCGAGCAGCCGCCATTCGATGTTGGCGGCGATGCTTTGGGCCGCGAGCGCCAAAAAGACGCCCAAGACCGCCCACATCCACGAGGAAGCGAGCGGCAGCCGCCGCATCATTCGTTCGTCGCGGTCACCGCGGAGCAGCCATAGGATAATGACAAAAGCGAGCAGGAAACTAATGATCGCCCAATACCCGGAAGCCAGTTTGGCGGCTTCGAGGCGGCTTTCCGCTCCTTGACCGACGCCGAGGGCGCGAAGAAGCGGCACGCCGACAAAGGCGGACAGCTGCATGACGATATACGTGATGATGACGTACCAGTGGTTGCGTTTCAAACCCTCTACCCCTTTTATTTCAAATTATATCCGTATTGTATCACATGTATGGCGAAAATAGTAAGAAAACTGCGCCCCCCAAGCCTGTCTCATCGCTGTAAAAAAATGGGCCGGTGCCGTTTATCGATTTTGGAAATGTGCAATAATGAAAAAGGGCTCCGCATAGACAGAGGTTTAGGGCAAGGCCGGCCGTCTTATATTGCCCTTTCTTCTCTCGGGAGAGAAAAACAGTTATTTTTTTGTATTTCCTACTTGCAAAACCGAAAGAAGTTCATTAATATTATAAGTGTGTTAGCACTCGATAGTGATGAGTGCTAATAAGAACGGTGAAAACTATCGTTAAGGAGGTTGTTCCCCGTGTTGAAGCCATTAGGCGATCGCATTGTCATTGAAGTCGTGGAAACAGAAGAAAAAACGGCTAGCGGTATCGTGCTGCCGGATACGGCGAAAGAAAAACCGCAAGAAGGACGCGTTGTCGCTGTCGGTGCAGGCCGCGTGCTCGATAACGGCCAACGCATCGCTCCGGAAGTCGAAGTTGGCGACCGCATTATCTTCTCGAAATATGCGGGCACAGAAGTGAAATACGACGGCAAAGAATACTTAATTTTGCGCGAAAGCGATATTTTGGCTGTCATCCGCTAATATATGCGTTCATCACATAAACATTCCGAAAACATGCTAGATGCTTAACTCGGATACTTAACTTGTGGCACGCAGTCCAACAATATTCATTAAGGAGGTAACGGGGTATGGCAAAACAAATCAAGTTCAGCGAAGAAGCGCGCCGTGCGATGTTGCGCGGGGTGGACAAACTCGCAGACGCAGTGAAAGTCACATTAGGTCCGAAAGGCCGCAACGTCGTATTGGAGAAAAAATTCGGTTCGCCGCTCATCACGAATGACGGGGTAACAATCGCGAAAGAAATCGAACTCGAAGATCCGTTTGAAAACATGGGCGCGAAACTTGTCGCTGAAGTCGCCAGCAAAACGAACGACATCGCTGGGGACGGTACAACAACCGCTACGGTATTGGCTCAAGCGATGATCCGTGAAGGCTTGAAAAACGTGGCTGCTGGTGCCAACCCGATGGGCATCCGCCGCGGGATTGAAAAAGCGGTTGCGGTTGCTGTTGAAGAATTAAAAGCCATCTCCAAACCGATCAAAGGGAAAGAGTCGATCGCCCAAGTGGCTGCGATTTCGGCTGCTGACGAAGAAGTCGGTCAATTGATTGCTGAAGCGATGGAACGCGTCGGCAATGACGGCGTCATCACGCTTGAAGAATCGAAAGGCTTCACGACGGAACTCGACGTTGTCGAAGGGATGCAATTCGACCGCGGTTACGTTTCGCCGTACATGATTACGGATACGGAAAAAATGGAAGCTGTTCTGGAAAATCCGTACATCCTCATCACGGACAAAAAAGTATCGAGCATTCAAGAACTGTTGCCGGTATTAGAACAAGTGGTCCAACAAGGCCGCCCGCTCTTGATCATTGCTGAAGATGTCGAAGGCGAAGCACTCGCGACGCTTGTTGTCAACAAACTGCGCGGTACGTTCAATGCGGTTGCCGTGAAAGCGCCTGGCTTCGGCGATCGCCGCAAAGCGATGCTCGAAGACATCGCGATTTTGACTGGCGGCGAGGTGATCTCGGAAGAGCTTGGCCGTGAATTGAAATCGACAACGATCGCTTCGCTCGGCCGTGCGTCGAAAGTTGTCGTTACGAAAGAAACGACGACCATCGTCGAAGGCGCTGGCGATTCGGATCGCATCAAAGCGCGTATCAACCAAATCCGTGCGCAGCTTGAAGAAACGACGTCCGAATTCGACCGCGAAAAACTGCAAGAACGCTTGGCGAAATTGGCTGGCGGCGTAGCGGTCATCAAAGTCGGCGCGGCGACAGAAACGGAATTGAAAGAACGCAAACTGCGCATCGAAGACGCGCTCAACTCGACTCGTGCGGCTGTTGAAGAAGGCATTGTCGCCGGCGGTGGTACGGCATTGATGAACATCTACAACAAAGTCGCTGCCATCGAAGCGGAAGGCGATGAAGCAACCGGCGTGAAAATCGTATTGCGCGCGATCGAAGAACCGGTTCGTCAAATCGCGCAAAACGCTGGTCTGGAAGGCTCGATCATCGTTGAGCGCCTGAAAAACGAAAAACCGGGCATCGGCTTCAATGCGGCAACAGGTGAATGGGTCGACATGATCGAAGCTGGTATCGTTGACCCGACGAAAGTCACTCGTTCGGCGCTGCAAAACGCTGCATCTGTCGCCGCAATGGTCTTGACGACAGAAGCGGTCGTTGCCGACAAACCGGAAGAAAACAAAGGCAACAACAACATGCCGGATATGGGCGGCATGATGTAATCTCGCCGCAAAAGCCTTGGAACACTGGGGTTTTCCCCGGTGTTCTTTTTGTTTTGACCACATTTTGACCACGAAAATCATAAGTTTTGGATGAAGGTGCTCATTAGTTCACTAAATTTGAATCGCTGCGTATTGTTTTTGAATTTTCGCTTGATCTGTAGTAAAATGAAAGTGCTCTTGCATGGGGATTCTCCTTTCGAATGTTGGGTGGCACTTTCATTCTACAGGAGATCCACAGGCAAGGGCTATTTTTATGTTTACTCGATTTTATCTAGCACCACGGGTTAACATATAGTGAGATTGCGAATTATCTCTGTATATCATCCAGCAGTGTCCAAACGATGATTGAACGCGCCGAAAGAAAAATCAAAAAACGCATAAAAGAAAGCCTCTTCTGCCTGTGTGGGTGGAGAGGCTTTTTTATAATTTATTTATCGGTCGGTAGCGCCAAGATGCTTCTTTAATGCTTCTTGAAGAATTTGGGAGTAGTTCACGTTATGTTCTTTCGCTAGATCATCAAGCCATTTCGGGATAGTCAGCGTCTTTTTAACCGCTTTATTTTCCATTTCATGTCTAAAAGGTGGCATCCATACCTCGATGAAAACAATTACTTGATTGTTTTCTGTTTGAATTTCCGATGCTTTTGAAGGCTGAGGAATCTCTTCATTTTCCTGTTCCAAGCCGTATAAGTGTAATGCCATCGCCTCTTTAGCCATTTTAAAAGCTTCTTCTTCTGTATCTCCGCAAGTAAAGCAGCCAGGAAGATCAGGAAACTCAACAGATATTCCATCGCTGCCGTAATCGAAAATAGCTGGATAAATATAACGGTCTTTTTTATGCATATATGTTAACCTCCTTTAGGAGAGGCTTATAATAGCCCCGCCTGTTTGAGTATGCTTTTTACTGTTTTGATCGGTACGTTTTTCTTTGGATGAGGGATGGTTACTAGTCCGGGCTTACTGGGATGTTTAAACTGATGATGACTGCCACTTGTTCTTACTATGTACCATCCATCTTGTTGTATGATTTTTATTAATTCCTTTGAAGAGTAACTCTTCATTTCCCTCCCTCCTTGATTATATTATAACACGTATTAAAATACGTACCAATGGTTTTTAATCAATTTTTTCTGTGAAAATGACGGATCCTTAAGATCAAGGAATTTCAACAAGTGGATCTTGCTCGGTTTCGTGCGATGCAGGAATGGAGAAGTATGAGATTTTAGCCACGCTCGATATGCGGACATCGGACATTTGCCGAAGCATGGACGGAAAAGTGTATGAGGTAAAAAATTATAAACCTGGCACAACGGCACCGACATTTCATGTCCGTTGCCGAACGACGACGATTCCGTATTTTGATGAATCGGAGTACACAAAAGGCTAGAAACGACAGTCGATGAATGGGTTGGTGGATTCGATTTCGTATGAAGAGTGGCTAAGTTCTATTCATCAAAAGAATAATAAATTTTATGTACCAGAATCGAAACGAGCTTCAAACGTCATTCCGAATATTGAGCGAGCTATATTCGTTGACCAAAAACTCACAAATTACGCTTTGGATAAAAATCATAAATCGGGAGGACCGAAAGCCATTTTATTTGATGAATTGCTAGGGTATAATTTAAGTAACTGGCAGGAGTTAAAAAACAACATTTTAAAAGAGCTTCCCAATAGCTTTGCTAAGTATAAGGGGACTGATAATTATGGAGATCGGTACGAATCGATTATTAAATTAAAAGGCCCTACTGGCCGTGAGGCGTATGTTCTAACATCATGGATGATCCGAAAAGGTGAATCCACTCCACGGTTAACAACCGTATATATTGTTGATGAGAACAAGGCAAAAAATAAAATGGAGGGTTGAAAATGGATGTTGGAGAGTTAGATGTCATTCGTTTAAAGAATGGTGTAGAGGCGACGGTTTTAGAAGTGTATCCTACTGAACCAAAGTACTATTGTCAAAACGCTACTGATGACGATGATATGTTTTATGTGACAAGCGAAGAAATTGCTGAAATTACTTACAAATGTAAAAGCACTTAACCTACTCGATTGGTTACGTGCTTTTTTTTATTTTCTCCTGTAGATGAGCAAATTCACTAACATAAATTGACAACCAAACAAAAAAGGAGACATGAACCCGACTCCTTGGTTAAAATAGATGTGCTAACCAACCATTCACAAGGAGGTTCATGTCTCATGAATAGATTAGCACATCATCAAGGAATCCACAAGTTTTTCTTCGCATTGGGGTTGGCATTGCATTTCTCGAAGCCGGTTCTGAAGCATCTCGTTCATATCGTCGATGCCTTGACCACCAAGGGATTCTCGGGAACGCTGACGGATCTCCATCACTGGAGTTTTCATCCCAATCATCGAACAACGCTCAGCCATTTTTTCACGAAAAGCCCTTGGGATGAAGAGACGTTGCTTCGCAAACTCCAGCAATGGATCCTTCATCGCATCAAGCGAATCGCCAAACGGGAGAATCAACCCCTTTTTGTTTCGATTGATGATACCATTTGCCAAAAAACGAAGCCTTCGTCACGGGCTGCACACGCCATTCAAGGGTGTGGTTGGCATTTCTCTCACAAAGATCATCAATCGGTCTGGGGGCATTCGCTCGTTTGGCTGATGGTGCACACCTTCACGCAGGCGTTTCCGTTCGCGTTTCGTCTGTATGATAAGGCGGCGGGAAGGAGCAAAATCGACCTGGCGATCGAGATGCTTTCCTCACTCAAGGTGGAACCGGATCGGCCGGTGTATGTGCTCATGGATTCGTGGTACCCGTCCAAAAAGCTCATCGAAGCCTGCTTGAGCAAGGGATTTCATGTCATCGCGATGCTCAAGACGAACCGGATTCTTTATCCGAAAGGCATTGCGATCCAAGCGAAGCAGTTCGCCCGCTATATCGAGCCCCAAGACACCCGCCTCGTCACGGTGGGGAAGGAGCGTTACCGCGTGTATCGCTATGAGGGGGCGATCCATGGCCTCGATGACGCGGTGGTGCTGCTGGCTTGGAAGGCGGATCAGCCGATGACACCGGAACATCTCCATTGCGTCTTGAGCACCGACCGGGAGCTAGGCGATGAAGACATCTTGCGTTACTATGCCCAGCGTTGGACAATCGAATGCTTTTTCCGACAGGCGAAAGATCAACTGAAGCTGGATGGATACCGCGTCCGCCACATTCGGGCGGTGAAACGGTATTGGGCGGTGGTGCTCTTGGCCTGCGTGTACAGCATAGCGGAATCCCAGCAAGACCTCTCCACCGGATTGGAGCTTCTTCGATCGCGGAAAGGCCACAGCGTCGTCGAGTTCATTTATAACGCCGCGAAGCAAGAGATTCCCATTGATGTGATCAAAAAACAGCTCCATGTCGCCTAAGGGGTTCCCTGTTTGTCTCTCTAACCATGGAAATTATTGTAATGAAAAATGCTCATCTACAGCTTATTATTTTTTTGCTAACAAAGTCATTATAATACAGTTCATAATATGCTAAATTTCCGCAAAAATAACACTTGCAACGACTATATGTTTTTTGTACATGAGGAATGTGAAGTAACTTTAATCCCTCTCTTATATGTTTTTGACAAACAAATATCATAAATTATCCCCCCCGATTAAATACACACTAATGGATTACTCCAATTTCCTCATAATTCATTACCGGCTAATAGAGATACACTTTATTCTTAGGAATGTAAGGGGATGTCAGCCGTACCATACTTCATTAGGAACTGTCATATGAAAGCATTGGTTCATCAGGTTCGCATACACGTTGTAGGGAAGATTACGCTCATCTTTTCCTTATATTTCCGTACCGTATCAACCACAAACCTTCTTCGATCATGACGAAAGCCTGTTTATTACAAAATAAAAGTGTAAAGATTTGCAGAGAATTGGATTTGTGCCAACTTTACATGAAGAAGTGGGCGTGATAGCCTCGCTGGGCGAAGCCAACCATTGATATTGCTGGCTTTTTGGCTTGATAGTCACGCCTACAGAGACTCCATGTCAAGTTGCAATTCTTTGCACTTCCTTTTGCAAAACTCTATATTTTTTCTTTTCCAAAAACATACGAGCCACAATCTTTGGAAACACACTGATCCCTTGTTTACTAAGTTTTTGCCTATAACAACCTATGTGAAAAACGACTATCGAGTTGAAGTTTTTTGGAAGTCATCATCCCACAAAACGTTGAACCCCTAGCACGAGGTAAAATCTCGCTGTTTCGTTTTAATTTATATCAATCTCCGTAGAAATATTTTTTCGTTGATATGGTTTGCAAGCAAACACCCAAATAATCGCTACAATTCCTCCCTGCACAGCATAGATCCAGCGATAACTGAGTATCTCCCCAAGGAAGCCCATTGCTATATATACAACAAGTGATATGACGGAAAAAAAGGTATTAAAAGTAGAATAAACTCTTCCTTGATAATCAAGTTCGGTACTTTTCAGAGCCTCAGTTAAATACATAATTCTCGTTTGAAAAGTGATACCGATAAGAAAATAGCCCAGAACTGCCATCCACATATTTTGAGACAAGGAAAAAAATATAAGGCTAAACGCCAAAGACAATAAACCCAAATGCATTAATGGCTTATCCCCGTATATACGCGAGACAATCGGTAAAACCAATCCCCCGATTAGTGCTCCAACACCAAAGGAAGCATCGATAAACCCGAATCCATTTGTTCCAACCTTTAATTCATTAAGTGCAAAAGGGGCGATAATCACATTAATGGTGCGAAGAATCACAATAAACAGGAGAACCATTAGATATTTAGGAATGATTTCTCGATGGAATCGTATATACGTGATTCCATCGTTCAACTCACCCCAAAATTTCGTCCATGCTCCACCTTTATCAGTTATTCTGGCTGGTCTTATCACTTCTCTTCTCATAGCCAACAAGCAGAACGCCGAAAATATGAATGTACTGGCGTTCAAGATCATGATGACCATAGGAGAAGAGTAAGTAATGATCAATCCGGCCGCGCTTGCACCAATCAATCCACCGATTTGGTTTGCGATCGAACTGAAGGAGTTCGCTGAAAGGAGCATTTCTTTTGGAATAACCTCACGAATCAGTGCCATCGTGGAAGGATTATACACTTGGTCACCCAGCGCAACGAAAAAAGCCATCGCATACAAATGCCATGGTTGAAGCTGTCCCAGCCACCAAAAAATAGGTATAGCAAGCACAATAACAGCTCGAAAAAGATCCATATAAACTGATAGCAACCTACGGTCCCATCGATCGACAAATACACCGATAAACGGTGACAACAAGATGCCAGGAATAGCAGCACAAACAAGAACAACAGCAACTGAAAAACTTGCTCCGGTTAACTTTATTGCCAACCAGCTATTAGCAATAAACTGCATCCCCGTACCAAACATCGAGACTGTCGTACCGATAAAGTAAAATAGGAACGGTCGTTGGCGCAATATCTCAAATCTTTCGCGTATAAGTTCATTCATAAAGAGTCATCACCAATCTGATCGTTTACTTCTACTACTATTTGATTTAATAATTGATCTACAATTCTATTTGCAGCCGTTGCATCGTCTGCAACAACCACTAAATCGCCTATCCAGTCATCATTTGATGTTGGATATCGTACCTGATCGCCTATTTTGACTTTCCATTGAAATTTCTCGACAAACTGGCAACCTTCAATTAATTCCATACCTTTCAATACGCAAATCTTCCCTGTTTTTGGTGCAGTGAAATGATATACACTTGCACCTTTTTTCCATTTTGGCGTCAAATCAGGTTTTTCACCAACAAACATCTTGATAGTTTCACGAATAGGGTCTATTCCCGTCGCTTTATAAATCAGTTGCGGGACAATACCACCAGCTAATCTAGGATTTATCTCTACAAGATAGGGACCTCTCTTGGTAAGAATGAGTTCTGTGTGACACGGACCGAAATCATATCCAATCGTTCCAAGAAGATGTCTTACGTAGTTAGTAATTTCTTTGGAATTTTTAATTTCAACAGGAAAACTTGCTCCTACCTCTACAAAATAAGGATAACCCGTTAGCTTTCGATCGGTAATTCCTAAAACGTGGTGATCACCGTTCATGGAGAAAGTTTCGACACTAACTAAGTGACCTTCCAAATACTCCTCTATCAAAAAATCGGACGAGCGCTTCAGTCCACGATTGTTATCAAGGTTTAGTCTGTTTTTTTCGTACATCTCTTCCAATTCGGATTTATTGTAAACAATTCTCACGTTTCTACTTCCTGTGTTGTCCACTGGTTTAAACACACATGGATAGCCTATTTGTTCAGCAAGAAAATAGGCTTCCTCCAAACTATTTCCACTTCCCCATCGTGGGACAGGAATTCCATTTTCGGAGCATACCTGTCTAGTGATATGTTTGAGACGCGCTGTCTTTACAGCTTTAGGATTACATGCAGGCAGACCTAATCTTTTTGCAACCTCAGCTACAATTGGTGCGTAAAATTCACTGAAGCTTAATATTCCGTCAAAAGGGTGTTGCATTTTAAATTGCTTTAAGTATTGCAATAATTCATCTGGCTCATTTGTTGGACATTCTTTGATACGGTCTGCGTACCGTAATGGATGATCGTCTAATCTCCTTCCCTTCATATAGTGTTCAAGATTTGCTGTCACAAACGTCACGCTATAACCAAGTTCCTTTGCGATGCTTATAGCTTCAATCCCGTTTCCTGGATTACTCTCAACAAATACAATATGCTTCAACTCAAATTCCTCCTTTCACACATGATGATTCTCAACATTATTTATGACAACATTTATCCTTCTTGAAGCTGCTTCTGCCCGGTTGATAGCTTCCTCAACAGTATCACCTTCAGCTACCACGTAACCAACTCGATCCAAACTACTACTCAACTCCGAAATATAGGTTCCAACTTCTTTCAACATTCTCACTTCTCTGATTCCAGCCATCGCTTTGACTGATTCAATCCCTTCAAAACGTTCAATCATCCCAATGTTTGCATTAACGTAACGGATAGCAGCTGCTTTCGATCGAGTTGCAGTTAAATCAACTGGCCTACCAAGAGCCGCTTCAACCATTATTTTATATATGTTACAACCTGTTGCGATATCTACTAACATAGGAATCCGATCGCCACCTGGACGAGTCTGGGTTTCAATGATGTGAACCCCTTTTGATGAGAGCTTTACTTCCGTGTGAGCTGGACCAAAGGTGTGACCGACGGCGTCTAACAATTCTTGCACTTCGTCGAATATTGCTGTTTTTTCTTCGTGGCTAACACGAGCCGGAACAGCATGCCCCATTTCAATGAAGTGGGGCGCTCCAGTTGTTAATTTTTCTGTGATAGCCAACAGCGTATGTCGTCCATCAATTGTCATTGTTTCAACGCTGAACTCAACCCCATCTATATACTCTTCCACCAAACATGGAAACAATATATTATTTCGAGATTTTTGCTCTTCCAACTCAGACATGTCTATGATCAGCCTGACACCTTTGCTTCCAGTTCCATCAATTGGCTTTAAAATGATAGGTCCTCCAACACTTTGAAAAAAACGAACAATCTCTTCGAAATTGTTGACAACGCTAAAACGTACAGGATTGCAGTTGGAAGCCAACATTTGCTGTCGCATTTTGTATTTATCACGGGTATTTTCTACCGCTTTAACAGGGGTATTGAGCAAACCAAACTCTTCTGCCATCTTGGACGCAGTCAATAGCGAAAATTCCGTTACGCTCAGTACCGCATCAAACGGGCGAATACGATGTAAACAGCGAATGAATTCTTCCAGATCAGGATTGTCGTTGAGCTCCATCATGTGCACGACATCAGCAATTTGTAAATCTTGAGGACGCAAACGATTTTTGTGCTGAATAAAAGTAAGGTGAATATTCTCCGCTAGTTTGGCATATTCAATTGCTTGAGTGTACCCTCCAACCATCAATACTCGTTTTATCGACATTTCGATTCCCCCGTTTCAATTAATTTTTTTATAGAAAAGTGAAATTCCTTTTCCAATTGGAACCAAGACTTCCTCATACATTCCACAAGCACGAATGATTGAAAAAAACGGAACTAAATCATCTGGATTTGGATACAATGAATTATCAACCAACAATAAACCACCAGGAACTAAAATGTCATCAATATATCTCCACCAATCAACATAATAAGTTCGGACAGCATCTAGAAAGATAACATCTTGTTTTCCTTTAAACGACTGTAAAACATCGCCGATGTTCTCGTGGATGGGGTTTATTAATGTTTCTGTTCTCGCTTTTTTAAAATGTTCCAAAGCAATGAGATATTTCTGTTCATGCCATTCCACTGTAGTTACGATACCGCCGCGCTGTCTCAGTGCTTCCGCTATCCATATGGTAGAATAGCCACAACCTGTGCCAAGCTCAAGTACAGTTGAGTAGTGACTGAGAGAGAGCAGAATATATAAAAATCGCCCTGCATCTTCACCTATAATCAGCATCTGATCCTTCTTTTCCGTTGTACGGCTGTCATGTTCGGTAGCAAATTGTTGTATGTCTTTTAAAATTAGCAATGTTCGTTCGTCCATTCATTGTTCCTCGCTTTCCAAAATGATATTCTTCTATGTATCATGAATAAGTATCATGAATAAAATAAAAATAGTGAAAACACTCGTACCTTCTCATGTAACACCATGAAAAGGAAACGAGTGTACGCTCTTTTATCCTAATTATTTGTTTGACGAGGGAACACTAGCAATAATATTTTGCAAGATAGTCCATCATACGGCTCATGTCCGTCCACGTCTCTCTGTTTGTCTGACGGAATGCCTCCTCTAGTGCTGCTTCCACTTCTTCTTGTTTTCCGTTTGCAGCCCACTCGTGCAAAAGCATACCTGTGTAGCCAACATGACGAATCTCATCGTTCAAGATCACTTTCAGAACGTCCAAGGTTTTCTCCGGCCATCCTTCTTTCACAAAGTCCGTCTTGCTTAGATAGTCAATATACAGCTTTAGACAACGCCAAGAGCGCATTTCAATTGTATGGACACGAGCAGTAAAAACAATGAGGTCTTCATGATAATCTTTTATATCGTCCCACTTTTTTAACATTTCTTCACTCTCTGCGATTTCAAGCTCACCACCCAAATCTTGAAGAAGACCTCCAAAAAGACGCGAATGTCTCTCCTCATCAAGAGCATGACGGTGCATTAACTGTTGAATTCGAGGGTCTCCGCTGCGTTCACCCATTAAATCGACACGCAGAGAACCAGATGCTTCATCGGTCGTATTCTGGTGCAACATGTGATATTTCCAATTAGGAATTTCTTTCATTAGAAAGTGGACTAAATTTTTAAACACATCTGTCTCATATGAAAGGAAGTTGTTGATCAACGAGCTCATTTTTTTAGAATAGGGGTTATTTATATCAAAATTACTATCATAATCCTTGAGTAATTGGAACAAATCTTGACGGATACTATCCGATCCGACAATAGTTTGCAGTTCATTTGCCATTAGTAAAAACCTCCTTCTAATAATAGTAGAGAGGGTTCCGTACCAAGTTCTCTTGATACGGAACCTATGAGGAAGGATTAGTCTTCCTTGCTGAATGAAGAATTCAAGCGAAGAAACTTAGGTGGAACGGCTTCTGCTGAACCCTTTGTTAACTTTAAAGAACAAAGGGTTTTTGCTCTCAATTTACTGAGATTCATACGCTCACCCCCCCTTTCAAGAAATATTATAAATAACCAAAAATTTTAAAACAAGCAAAATATTTCTACAATTATCGAGCACAATCGACACAAAAGATAGCGATTATATCAACACTGAAGTTATATTTTAATTACATTACTTAAGATAGACGAAAGGTAACTAGTGGTATTATGTCAAGAAAATAAGCCCATAAAATGAAAAAACTTTAAAATCCTACATCTGATGAGAAATAATATAAAACTACTTTTTTCTATGCAGAGTTTTACAGTTGTAACTTTATATATACCCGTGGTGCTAGTTGAGCGCTAGCGCTCAACTAGCCCGAGAACAACAAGTGAGTAAGCCAGTAAAATACCATCCAGTGCCGTTTCAAATCCAGAAACCGAGTTCGCGCGAATCTTGGTGATCCGATACGAATCGACTAAAATCGAAAACACGGTTTCCACCACTTTACGTTTTCGCTTCATCCATTGTTTCCATGCATCCGATTGGCGAATTCGCTGATTGTTTCGGACGGGCGTCCAAAACGCGACTCGGTGCTCTTCGTACAGCTTCTTTTGCAGCGTTTGGCTGATATACCCTTTGTCACCGAGGTTATACGGATGTGGAATTTGCGTCATGACGGTTTCAGCGGCCACCCGGTCGTGACAAGACGCTTCGGTGACAACATATCCCATCGGCAGCCCTTGATCAGTCACTTGAAGGTGCAGCTTCAATCCGTAGTACCATTGCTTTTTGGAAGCGCAATATCCGATGTCTGCCATCTCTTGAAATCGTTTGACGCGATGCATTCTTGCGGTATGGCACAACGGGAGCGGCAAGCTGTCAACGACGGCATAGGCATGATGTTGACCGCGTTTTGCCAGCTCATGACGGATCCATTTGATGGCGAAACCAAGCGCCCGGCAACGGCGGTTGTATCGGGAGCGTTCAAGAAACGAGCCGTTTGTGAACAAATTTCCCGTGACAAAACGATGCCATGCCCGTTCGGATGTAAAACCGAGCAGCTTTCCTAAAAGATGAATGGCGATGATGACAGCGTCCTCTTGCTTTACCAAATGGCGATTTCGACGGTGAAGATGCACCTGAATGCATGAAAGTTGGGCAGAAACAAAAACGAAAATGGCGGCATATTGCTTTTGAATCTTGGCTCGATCTGTAGTAAAATGAAAGTGCTCTTGCATGGGGATTCTCCTTTCGAATGGCAGGTCGCACTTTCATTCTACAGGAGATCCGCCAGCAAGGGCTATTTTTATGCTTGCTCAAGTTTATCTAGCACCATGGGTTATATATACATTAATGCAAGCTTATCTTCCTTAGTAATTTGTATGAAATTGTATGAAAGGACAGATGTTCTAAATACAAGTTACATCTCAGAAATGGTTAACAAAAAGTTTGGAGCGAAGAAAACCCCCCTTCTTAACAAGCTATTAATTGACATCAAAATTACATCAAAAAAGCAGGGCAATCGTCCTGCTTTTGTTGGTTTGACCATTCTTCCCCCTCAATTTTTAGGTGAAGTGATTCTTAAATAGTAACCATCTGGGTCGGTTAAGCGAAAATCTGTCATTCCCCACTCTTGCTGTTTTAGTTCTGATTCTAATTCAATTTGCATTTCACATATACGTTGATAATAACTTTGAACATCTGGAATAAAAAATTTATAATTTTTTCGTGGTCAAAATGTGGTCAAAAAAAGAGAAAGAACACTAATGAACCTCCATTTTCCGAGATTTTTTTGGATTATTACATCATCCCATCAATGCCCGAGAGCGCCGCCTTCACTTCCGCATGGTCAATCGCCGCCGGCGTTCCTTCCATTAAAATATGCACTGTCTGCTTGACTACGGCAAATGCTCCTTTTAGAATCAAAACCGCCACCGCGATGGAAATGAGCGGATCGGCCGCGTACCAATCGAACAGCCAGATGACAAGCCCTGCCGCCATCGCCCCGACCGAGCCTAACGCATCGCCGAGCACGTGCAAATACGCACTGCGGACATTGACGTTCTCTTTGACATCCCCTTTGCGCATTAACACCCAAGCGCTCACGAGATTTGCCAACAACCCAACGGCGGCCACCGCCATCATCGGCCCGCTCGCGACAGCAGGTGGATTCACAAACCTCCCAACCGCTTCCCAAATAATCCAAGCGGCAATCACCACCAACGTGACCCCGTTTACGAGCGCCGCTAAAATCTCGAACCGGTAAAATCCATACGTTCTCTTCGGCGACGCGGGCTTCGCCGCCAGCCAAACCGCCGCCAGGCTTAACAGAAGCGAAATGGCATCACTCAGCATATGCCCCGAATCCGAAAGAAGAGCAAGGCTGTTCGTCACAAGCCCGCCGACAAACTCGAGCACCATGATCCCGATCGTTACACCGAGGGCAATCGCCAGCCCTTTTTGATTTCCTTCTCTGCCGTGATGATGCCCGTGATGGTGATCGCAATGGCCGTGCGCGTGATGATGCATCCATCTTCTCTCCTTATTTATTGGTGTTGTGCGTGATCAATCGCCTGCTTTAGCAACGAAATGACATGTTCGTCATCACATGAGTAAACCAACATCTTCCCCTCACGGCGATATTTCACAAGCCGCAACGTCCGAAGCAGCGCCAACTGATGGGAAACCGCCGATTGCGACATGCCGAGCACTTCCGCAATATGACCTACATGGCATTCTTCCTGCGACAACAAATACAACATCTTCATCCGAGTCGGATCCGCTAGGGCTTTAAAGATCCGTGACACTTCCTCAATCACACTTTCATCTAAAAACGAATGATCCTCTGCGTTCATGGCTGTTCCCTCACATTTTAATATATGAGCATTTGTTCATATATGTGAATCATAAACCGCTTTTTTTCTTCTGTCAATCCTATTTCAAGCTGCAAAACCCCATCAGCATCAACAGCCGATGTACTGACACCTCCACAACGGCAGCCAGCAAAGCAAAAAAAGCAGGGGCCGATAGACCCGCTGCTTTCCCATTACGATTTCAGCCGCACCGCCGTCCCAGTCGCAATGCACATCATCATGCCGTCGCGCAACGTTTCAAAATCGAGATCCACCCCGATGACGGCGTTGGCGCCAAGGCTTCTCGCCTTATTGACCATCTCCTTGATCGCCATCTCCCGCCCTTCGGCCAGCTTGCTTTCATACGTTCCGCTCCGCCCGCCGATGATGTCGGTGATGCTGGCGAGAAAATCACGGACGACATTGGCGCCCAAAATGACCTCTCCCGCTACGATGCCCAAATACTCTTCAATTTCTTTTCCCTCAATGGTATTGGTGGTCGTGACAATCACAGCTATGTCCCCCTCGTGGCTCATCATAATAGGTGGAAGCACCCAATTCCATTATACTACATTGCATCTATGACGTCGCCGATGAATCTGTCCGCAGTGCAGCCAATGCCGAATGAGTACCGTACAGCAACAACTGCGCGATGCCGACAAAATACTCCGATTCGCGAATGATGTGATCGAGCACCACCTTGGCGGTCGGGTTTTGGCTGACGGCTTTGCTGCGGGTTTTGATTTGCCGGCATAATTCGATGAACTGAAGGCTCTGCTCTAGGCAGTACGACACAAAATGGAGCACTTGTTGATGCAGTTGTTCAGGAACATAATGGCCGGCCCGAACCACCGATTCGATATAACGGACCGCGTGCTGATGCGTAGCCGAAAGCGCCTCCTCCCATTTTTTCAACGCTTCTACATATGGCGCTTCCAATCCAGACGCAAGCTCGCGAATGACGACCGTATGTTCTTCCTCTTGGTGCTTCCAGAATTCAATCTCATCCAAAACGCGCAGCGGCATGTGTAGGCCATAATAAAACTGCACGCTCTTCCCTCCCGATTTTTATCTCCCTTTCCTTCCATATGTATGGGCAAAAAAGGCAGTCAATGCCACAAAAATAGCGAAGCAGTCTATGAAGCAGCTGCTTCGCCGGAATGTTTACCGTATCCCAGGCGCTGAAAACTTCAGCGAATAAGGAATCTCCCGCAGCGCCGGTTGCGGGAGATGTTGGTGTTATGCCCCAATCACGCTTGCGGGACGCCAACACGTTTGCCTTCATTTTGTTCAAACTCTTTGATTATCGAACGAGCCACGACCATGCGGTGAACTTCATCTGGACCGTCGTAAATCCGCGCCGTTCGGGCTTCGCGGTAAAACCCCTCAAGCGGTGTATCCCCGGTCACGCCAAGGGCGCCGTGCACTTGAATCGCCCGATCAATCACATCATGGAGCACTTTGGCGCCGAAAAACTTAATGGCGGAAACTTCTTTTTTCGCCTCGTAACCGTTGTCCATCATCCACGCCGCCTTCAGCGTCATAAGACGGAACGCCTCAATTTCAACTGCCGAATCGGCGATAAAGTTTTGGATCGTCTGATAATCCGCCAGCCGCTTCCCGCGCGTTTCTCGCTTTAAGGAATAGCTGATCATTAAGTCTAAACTTCGTTGGGCGATGCCGATCCAGCGCATCGCATGAGTGATGCGACCTGTCTTTAGTCGCAACTGCGCCAGCTCCAATCCCATTCCCTGCGGCCCTAACAGATTTTCTTTGGGGATGCGGCAATTCGTATACCGCACTTCGCAATGGCCGCCAGTGAAATGATCGCCGATGACAGGAAGCTCGCGGACGATTTCAAACCCAGGGTTATCATGCTCGACGATAAATAAGCTGAACTGCCGATGGGGTGGAGCACTCGGGTCGGTCTTGGCAACCACAATGGAAAAACTCGAACCGACCGCTCCCGTCGTAAACCATTTATGCGCATTGATGACCCATTCGTCCCCATCAAGCACAGCCGTGGCGCGAAGCAGCTTCGGATCCGACCCGGATACTTCCGGTTCGGTCATGGCAAAACAAGAACGGATATCCCCGTTGACGAGCGGATACAAATATCTCTGCTTTTGCTCTTCTGTTCCGGCGTGCCACAATATCTCAGCATTTCCTGCATCCGGCGCCATGCAGCCAAACACATAAGGACCGGCCGGGCTCCGCCCCGTGATTTCCGACAACAGCGCCAGCGAAACAAGGCCCAGCCCCGCGCCGCCTGCCTCTTTCGGCATATGGGCCGCCCATAGCCCCATCTCTTTCACCTTTTGTTGGAGAGGCTTCAATATTTCCTCAGGCAGCCCCCGATGCGGGACGATATATCGCTCGTTCGGGTATACGAACTCTTCCATAAAAGTGCTGGCTTTTTCCATCATCTCTTGTTGTTCTGGCGATGGATGGAAGCTGTACATCGTTTCCACTCCTTCCTTTTTTCCTCTATGGCACGCATGTTTCATGCCAATAAACGCTACTCTTTCGGACAGACAAAAGCGATGAAAAATTTCATCAAAACAGTTATAATATTGTAAAAGTTAAGATAATTATGTTTGATTGGAGGGATTGTTATTACCACACTCGAACAACTGCAAACTCGCATTCAGGAACTCAACGCCGTCATCCGCGAGCTGCAGAAGAAAGCTGCGCTGTACGAAGGGGTGATCAATGCCAGCTATGACCCGATCTTTATCGCCGATAAGCATGGCTATGGAATCAAAATGAACGAGGCATACACTCGGGTGACTGGCATCACGGAAGATCAGCTCATCGGCCGCCATTTGAAAGACGTCGTCCAAGACGGCATCATATCGGAGTCCGTCTCGCTAAAAGTACTACAGGAAAAACGGCGGGTGACGATCATCCAGCACGTCAACGGAAAAGACTTGCTCGTGACTGGAAATCCGATTTTTGACGAAGACGGCGATGTATCCTATGTGGTGACGAACTTGCGGGATATATCGGCGCTGAAAATGTTAGAGCAGGAATTGATGCGGACGAAAGCGTTGGCTGACCAATACCTGCAAGAGATCAAAGTGTACCAACGCCGTGAGGATATCATTCGCCATGAGGGGGTCATCGCCCATAGCCGCCAAATGTTGCACGTCCTTCATTTGGCACAAAAAATTGCTCCTTTCAACTCGACCGTGCTATTGCTCGGAGAATCGGGTGTCGGCAAGGAAGTGATCGCCAATTTGATTCAAAAGTGGAGCCCGCGTTCCGATAAACCTTTTATTAAAGTCAACTGTGCTGCTATTCCAAAAGAGCTGATTGAATCCGAACTGTTCGGATACGAAAAAGGCGCGTTCACTGGAGCAGACAGCCGAGGGCGTCCAGGCTTGTTCGAACAGGCGCACACTGGGACGATTTTCCTCGATGAAATCGGGGAAATGCCGCTTTCACTTCAAGGAAAACTGCTGAGAGTGCTTCAGGAGTTCGAAGTGACGCGAATCGGCGGGCGGCAGACGATCAAAATTGACGTGCGCGTCATATCGGCGACCAATCAAGATTTGGAGTCTCTCGTCAAACAGGGGAAGTTTCGCGAAGACTTGTACTATCGTCTGAACATTATCCCGATTCACATTCCGCCGCTGCGGGAACGCCAAGAAGACATTCCTTTGCTCGCCCATTATTTTTTAGAGCGAGCTAATCAAAAATACCGCCTCAATAAACAATTCACCGATGATGCACTGCTAGCGATGAAGTCGTATGCATGGCCAGGGAATGTCCGGGAAATGCAGAACTTAATCGAACGGCTCGTCATTACAACGGAAACCGATCATATCACGGCCATACACTTGCCTTTTTCCCATTCCTCCTCATCATTGGAGATGAAACAAGCGTCAAAAACGATGAAAGACATGGTCCGCAATCTGGAACGAGAACTGATTTTGAAAGCGATTTCCGAATACAAGACGACAAGAAAAGCAGCTCAGGCGCTCGGCATCAGCCAATCCGCCTTGGTAAAAAAAATGCAACGGCTCGGCATTTGAACGGATTGATTCGTTTTTTCATCATTGATTCCGTACAGAATCACCTTTTGGCTAGCACGAACTGAAAATGTAACAATTTTGCGAACTTTCCTATTCCCTTGTTTATTGGCATGAAAATTGCTTATACATAGACGAAGACTGATATTCCTAATGATGGAAAGAGGTGTCGTTGATGGATGCAAGACGCTTCCCTTCCTTTCGGCTTGACGGAAAAGTCGCCCTTGTCACCGGCGGTAGCAGAGGAATCGGGTTAGCCATGGCATGCGCCTTGGCGGTTCATGGGGCCGATGTCGTGATCGCCAGCCGGAAGGCGGTCGATTTGAAAAAGGCGACCGAAGACATGGCCGGCCAAGGAATCTCACTTTCTTGGGTTCAAGCGGATGTCACCGACAAAGAAAGCGTTCAGCACATGGTCAATTGCGTCGTCGAGCAGCACGGCCGTCTCGATATTTTGGTGAACAACGCTGGCATGAACATCCGCAAGCCGCTCATTGACATTGAGGAAGACGATTGGAACCAAGTGTTAAACACCAACTTAAAAGGCATCTTCCTCGTCGGCCAGGCAGCTGCCAAACAGATGATCCAACAGCGGAGCGGAAAAATTATTAACATTTCGTCCATTTTCGGCGGCGTCGGCATGCCGTTTCAAACGAGCTACGCCGCCAGCAAAGGCGGCATCAACCAGTTGACAAAGGTTTGGGCGAGTGAACTCGCTCCATACAATATCAACGTCAACGCCATCGCCCCGGCTTATATTCGGACGCCAATGACGAGCGCCTGGCTTGAGGATGAGGAACGGTATCGGGACATTGTCAAGAGCACGATGCTCAATCGCGTTGGCGAACCAGAGGATGTGGCGGGGCCCGTTGTCTTTCTCGCCTCTGACGCCGCCAATTACATTACCGGACACATTTTATACGTGGACGGCGGCTGGACGGCCAAATAACATCATCAGGGGGGATTCCATGATCGCGGAAGGGCGTTTATACGGACGGTCGGTCAAGTTGTACTCCAAACGGCCGGCAAACGTTTACGAAATGCTCGCACGTTCGGCCGCGCAGTTCCCAAACAGGGAAGCGCTCGTCAAAGGCGGCACGCGGCTCAGTTATGCCGAACTGAAGCAACTTGTTGACAGAACAGCTGCCTGCCTCAGTGAAAACCAAGTGAAAAAAGGCGACCGCATCGCCATATTGCTTGGTAATGACATCGAATTTGTGCTAACCGCATTGGCGTGCGCCAAAATTGGGGCCATGTTTGTACCGCTGAACACGAAGCTCACCTCCAACGACCTGATTTACATGATGACAGATGCTGGGGTGAACATGCTCATCACGAACCGTGAGCTCGTCAAATCGCTTGAAAACTGGCTCATCCATCATTCAGCGGCTCCCTGCTGTTACTTGACCGATGGCCGCGAGCCCGACAAACGCCTGTATTCGTTTCATGAAGACTTGCTTGGCCATGCCAGAGGGGAAGAGCAGCCATTCTCTCCTCCGCATGAGACAGATCCGCTCTATATCATGTACACATCCGGAACAACCGGGCGGCCAAAAGGAGCAGTGGGCAGCCATGTGAACGCCATCCATAGCTGTTTAAGCTATCAGACGGTTATGCAGACCGACCATACGGTGCGCACACTTGTCGCCGTCCCGCTGTTTCATGTCACCGGCTTGATTGGCCAACTGCTCCATATGATGCTTGTCGGCGGTACGGTCGTTCTGATGGAACGCTACCAGACAGAAGCCGCCATCCGGCTAATCCTGCAAGAACGGATCACCTTTTTGTTCAATGTGCCGACAATGTACATCATGATGATGTCGCACCCGTCGTTTCACGCATCCTCGTATGACTTTGTGCGCATCGTCGCCTATGGCGGGGCTCCGATGTCCAAAGAAACGATCAGTCAGTTGAGGAACTGTTTTCCGAATGCATGTCTACACAACGCCTACGGGGCAACAGAAACAACCTCGCCAACAACGATCATGCCCAAACCATACCCAGATGATAAAACGGACTCTGTCGGCGTACCGGTGCCTGTCGCCGATGTCAAAGTCATCGCGGAAAACGGCGAACCCGCCAAGCCGGGAGAAGCCGGCGAGCTGTACATTAAAGGCCCTATGGTCATTAAAGAATATTGGAACCGCCCGGAAGCGAACCGCTCATCTTTCACTGAAGACGGGTACTGGAAATCCGGCGACATCGCCCGCATCGATGAAGACGGATTTGTGTACATCCTCGATCGAAAAAAAGACATCATCAACCGCGGTGGGGAAAAAATCTATTCAGTCGAGGTTGAAAATGTTCTCTACGCTCACCCGAAAGTGCTCGAAGCAGCGGTCGTCGGGGTGAAAGACCCGATATTCGGAGAAGAGGTAAAAGCCTACATTGTCCCCAAATCCGGTGAATCTCCGACAGCCGATGAGATTATCGCCTTTACCCGCGAGCGGCTTCCGAAATTCAAGACGCCAAAGCAAGTCGAATTCCTTGACCAACTCCCACGCAATCCAGGAGGGAAAATTTTAAAAAACAAACTGATCGAAATGTCGATGACGAATCAACGACAATGATCAAGATCGCAAGCGTGGAAGGACGGTTGTTTTGAAAGCGTTGTCAATTTTCCTGTTTGAACCCGCTGTTCCTCCCTTATATGCGCGCTGCCATGAGTCATAAAGGGAGGACTGGGACATAAAATCTGTCGAGGAGGCTGACGCGTATGGAAGCAAAAGTGCAGACAAACATGTCTATGGAAAAACAAGAAAACAATTTGATCGCGAAACTGGCGCTTTTTTTCGCCAAAATCGCCGAGCGCTGGCTGCCAGACTCTTTCGTCTTCGCCGTTGTTCTCACATTTGTGACGTTTCTAGGCGGCCTATTGATTAATGGAAAAAGTCCGATCGAAATGATCACATATTGGGGCGACGGACTCTGGGGATTGCTCGCCTTCACCGCCCAAGTCATTACCACGTTTGTCATGAGCTATGCCTTGGCGTTGACGAAACCCGTCTCGCGATTGCTTGAAAAAATCGCCGGGAAATGCCATACGCCCAATTCCGCCATCCTGCTCGTCACTTTTACATCGCTGGCCGCTTCATTCATCAGCTGGGCGTTCGGCCTCGTCGTGGCCGGCATCATCGCCAAGCTCGTGGCGAAAAAGGTGCGTGACGTCGACTATCGCGTCCTTGTCGCCGCCGGGTATTCTGGATTTGTCATTTGGCAAGGCGGCTTGTCATCTTCCGCCGCTCTGTTCGTCGCCACCAAAGGACATGTGTTTGAAGACCAAATCGGTGTCATCCCAACGTCGGAAACGATTTTCTCAATGGTGAATATGGCGATTATTCTCGTCGTCTTCTTTACACTGCCCTTCATTATGAAACTCATTCACCCGGCCAAAAAAGAAGATCGTTTTCTCATCGATCCGAACTTGCTAGAAGATTCGATCGATGAACCACAGGAACAATCGAACTTCATCAACGACAAAATTGAAAAAAGCCGCCTCATTACGGTAGCAGCCGGCATTCTTGGATTGATTTATTTAATCATCCACTTTTCGAAAAACGGATTTTCTCTCGATCTGAACACCGTCAACTTGATGTTTTTAACGCTCGCTTTGTTGCTGTTTGGAAACGTGCGTGAACTCGGAATCGGCCTTGTCAAATCATCCAACAGCGTCAGCCAAATTATTTTGCAATACCCGTTTTACGCCGGCATTATGGGCATGATGTCCTCATCCGGGTTGGCTCAATGGCTATCCGACGTCTTCACGAAATTTTCAACGAGCGAAACGCTGCCGTTGTTCACCTTCTGGTCAGCCGGATTTTTAAACTTATTCATCCCGTCTGGTGGCGGCCAATGGGTCGTGCAGGCGCCGATCGCCCTTCCTGCAGCCCTTGAGATGGGCGTGGATCCAGCCAAAATGGTGATGGCCGTCGCCTGGGGCGAATGGAGCAACATGATCCAACCGTTTTGGGCTATCCCGCTCCTTGCCATTGCCGGCCTACGCATTCGCGACATTATGGGCTTTACAACGATCACCTTCCTTTACGTCGGCATTGTTGCTTCCGTCTTTTTGTACGTGCTTTAACCAAACAACGGCCCGCAGCCAACCTATTGAACTGGCTGCGGGCAACATTTTTCATCCTTTAAAGAAATTCCCCTTTCTAGCGGATAGTTTTTTCCAAGAATCGAAACTATTATGGTCTATTCCTGCACACGAATAAACTCATCATAAAAAGCCGCCAGCGACGTGTACACATAAGGAATCAGCCATAACAACCCGATGCCGAGCGTCAGAAGGGATAAAATCCCCCAGCCGAGAAAACTCAAATAAAGCAAAAAAAGCTTCCATTTACTATTAACGCCTTCCCCGTCATTCTAACGAACCGGAAATGTTGATAGAGCGCTCATTCCCCGTAAAAGAAGGGATACACAACGATTGGTGATTGAACAAAAATGAATGAACACTCATTCTTTATGGTATAATGAACACAACCACTTTTGCGGCAAGGAGGTTCCCCTATGTGGCTCGATAAAGTGATCAAAAAGCGGTTTGAAACCGAGACGGCGCAAAACGTACTCATCGCCAAAGGAACGGCGATGTTTCAAGGCGTCCGTCTTACCGTCCGCTGCTTTGTCATCGATGGGGTGCTGATTGACACCGGCGCAAAATCGATGGAAAACGAATTTACTTCGTTTTTCCAACAACAAGACATCGACCAAGTCGTCATCACTCATTTTCACGAAGACCATACCGGCTGCGCAGCGTTTTTGCAGCGAAAGATGGGCCTGCCCATCTATATGAACGAACTGATGATCCATTATTGCCAGCAAAAGGCGGACTATCCGCTCTATCGAAAAGTGTTTTGGGGAAAGCGCGATCCATTCACCGCCAAGCCCATCGGCGCGACGTTTTCCTCGCGAAGCGCAACGTGGGACGTCATCCCGACGCCAGGCCATTCAATCGACCATGTGGCGTTTTTGAACCGCGAAACCGGCCAGCTGTTCAGCGGCGACTTGTACTGCCAAGAGAAAACGAAAGTCATCTTGCGCGAAGAAAACATCCCGGCGATCATCACTTCCTTGCAACACGTGTTGACGTACGATTTCGGCGACGTCTTCTGCGCCCATGCGGGCTATCTCCCGAACGGGCGCGAAGCCTTGCAGCGGAAGCTTGACTATTTGCTTGAACTGCAAGGGACGATCATCGATTTATACGAAAAAGGAACACCGCCCAAACAAATCCAGGCCCTTTTGTTTCCGAAAAAATACCCGATCGTCTTTTTCTCGGGTGGAGAATGGGACTCGCTCCATATCGTCCGGTCGGTCATTCAGGAATACGAGACGAAACAAGCGAGCTGAGGCGGGGCTGCTCCAGGCGTCTGTCAGGCAGCCTTGGGGCTAGCCCTTTTTTTCTTGTTTTTCTCGCCGTTTTTGCCATCCTTTCGCCCCGGCGGCTTTCGTTGGCGATGCAGAACGGTATAAAACACGGCCTGCCTTTTGCTATCGGCAGGCGTCCTCATCGAACATTCCAGCCCTTCCTCTTACAAAATGTCATCAAACTTCGCCGTTGCTTTCGGTTTCGGCTTCACTGCCCCTTTGAACAGCTGGGAAGGCGCATGCTGATAAAACACTTTTAACTCATGCTGAGCGCGAGTGACTAAAACGTAAAGCAGCCTCGCGTGTAAATCATCTTTCGGAAACTGCTCCTCATTGACATTCACCAACATTACCGCGTCAAATTCCATCCCCTTGCTATGATAAGAGGTCAAAACGGAAATCGATTGTTTCGGGACTTCCTTATCCGGATGAATATAGGCGACATCACTTTTGTATTCTTGTTGCAAATATTGAGCCAATTTGATTGCTCGTTGTTCATCTTTATGGACGATGGCAATCCGCTTATATCGCTTCCGCCATGCTTGAATGGTCGAAACAATCGCCTTCATGAGTTCCTCGCCAGATTGAACTTCTTCAAACTGGACAGCAGCTCCGCTCCTATTGAGCGCGGTGATAGGCTGATGCGCCCCACCGTACGCATTCGTCAGCACGGTATTAGCCACTTCAATAATTTGTTTTGTAGAGCGATAGCTTGTTTCCAGCGTTAAAATTGTATCCCGATCAGGCTCAAAAAGGGAATTCATCAAACGTCCCCAGTCGTCTTGACCATATCCCCTATAAATCGACTGATCCTTATCTCCTAATATGGTCATCGTTTTGGTCAATTTCTTAAGGACGGCAAAGTGTAAATAACTAAAATCTTGCGCTTCATCCACGACAATGTGAGCGTACTGAACCGGGCTGCCATATAGCAACAAGTAAATGTACAGCAACGGCGGCAGGTCAAAGTACGTAATTTTTTCGATCGCATAATTCTGAAACAACTTTGGAATGTCTGCTCCAATTTCATGCTGAAAAGTTTTCAGCACCTCATGGGTTAGCACTTGTTTATAGATCGACAGCGGATCTGGCGCCGCCATTTTTTCTTTCCATAAAGATAGGGACTTTTCAAACTCCTTTTTTAACTGATGAACTTTATATTGATGAATCTCTTTCATTTTTTGCCGCAACCTGCGATGCTCTTCTTCTGTTAACCCCCCATTGTCCAAAAACCGTTCTGCTGCATGGTATTCGCTTGTCACATCAGCGATTTTCGCCTGCAAGATGTCTTTAAAATATCTTTCTACATGCTGGAGAAAGTGCTCTACTTTTTGGGCAAACGGGAGATAGTTGTATCCGTTAAATATTTCCTTTAGCTTTGCTTTATCCAAGTACGCGTCCAAAATCGAAATCGATTGCATTCTCTGCTCATATTGTTTTTTCATTTCTTCGACAAAAATGTCAAGCACAAGGGTGAGCCGCTCTGATCCTTTGAACTTGATTCGTTCCCATTCATCGTCGGTGCTCTTCGTAAACAAAATATTTTCAAAACACCAATACGGCGATGTATCAATCGGTTCCTTGAGAATGTTGCCTAAAACGACCAATGCCAACTGCTGAAACGTCATCTGCTTAATTCCTTCCAAATTGAGCCCTGGAAGCAATCCCTGAAACGAATTGATAAACATCTTGGAAGGCCCCAAAATCAACATATTTTCCGGCTTTAGATGCCTATTATTGAACAATAAAAATGATAAGCGGTGGAGCGCTATGGAAGATTTTCCGGATCCCGCCGTTCCCTGAATGATCACATTACGATCAATCGGCTGCCTAATGACCCGGTCTTGCTCCCGTTGGATTGTGGCAATAATTTCCTTTAAGTACCCTGTCGTTTCACTTTGTGCTAAAATCTCGCGCAAAAAATCATCGACAATCGACATCTGTTCGCCTGTTTCCGTTAACGTAACATGATGATCGTCGCCTGCCCCGGCAACCTGTTGTTTCATTTTTTCAATCTTCCTATTTTTAATTATAAACTCTCTTTTCTTTCGCACATCTACCGTTATCTCTTCCTTGCGGCCTGTCTTTGGGTTCTCCACTGTATATACTTGCCTAGGCTGTTCAGGTGTAAAGTTGTAGTAAACGGAAGCAATCGGCATCCGCCAGTCGACGACGATAATATTTTCTTCCCGATCTCTAATTCCTTGTTTTCCGATATAAAATATTTCTTCACCTTCTTCAAGCGAAAAAATGTCTAGCCGTCCGAAATATGGCTCCTCTTTCGCTTTTTGCAATATTTTTTGATCTCTCACCCCTCTTCGGTACACAATTTCATCGCCTGGAGAGTTCTCGCCCCGTTTCAACATCCCCTTTTTTCTCTCCGTAATCTCCCATATGTAATAGGTATGATCTTCTATTCGTCGGATCGTCTCATCCAATTTTCGTTGCTCCAGTTGAAGTTCTTTCTCTCTCATATGATCGTTCCCCCAAAATCAGCGATGTTTCTGTTTTGACCGACCATTGCGGCGCACCATTTTTAATCTGAGGCGAATTTTAAATGTACGTTTTGTATCAACGAGTATATTGTATCAATGATTGTGAAAAAATGGCGTCGAATATTGTCTAATTTATTCGCAAGTTACAAAAAGCCCATGCAGGGCGCAGCCCGTCTTTAAACATGGGGAGAACGGATGGTTTTGGCGCAGTCAAAAGTGGTAGAATAACTGTAAACCAAGCTTCTTGAGTCGGGCGTACAGGGCGTTAAGCACCTCAGCGGTGTTTGCCCATGAAAATCTTGCGGAACAAGGATGATCTCTGCACGCAGGTGTACAAGCACCTCTTTCGTACGCAAGAACCCCGCGACTTTCGTCGTCAGGGGATTCAGAACAGTTTGACTTGGGCAATAATCTCTTCAGGCTAACGAGAGACGCCTTGGCTGAGCAAGAAGCGAAGGAAATCAGCGCCTGTTGCCGCGCCTTTCCCACTCCGGCTAACCGCTCGCGTTTTCGATCGGCGTCTTGTATGTTATGCTAATAAAAAAGACGAAAAAGGGGTTTCCGTATGAAGTCGTACATCGTCATTGGAGCTGGCATTTTAGGGGCCTCTACCGCCTATCATTTGACTAAAGAAGGGGCAAGCGTGATGATCATCGACCGCGGCGACAAAGGCCAAGCGACCGATGCGGCGGCGGGAATCGTCTGCCCTTGGCTGTCGCAGCGCCGCAACCAAAAATGGTATCGGTTAGCGAAAGGCGGGGCGAAATTTTATCCTTCCCTCATTGAAGAGCTGGAATCATACGGGGAAACGGAGACCGGTTACGCACGCGTCGGGGCTCTATGGCTGCACACGGATAAACAGAAACTAGAACAAATGGAGGAGCGCGCTCTCAAACGGCGCGAAGACGCACCGGAAATGGGAGAGATCGTGCGGCTTCATCCCCAAGAGGCGAAGGAGCTGTTTCCGCCGCTTGTCGGCGAGCATCATGCCCTTTATGTGAGCGGCGCCGCCCGAGTGAACGGTCGGGCAGTGCGAGACGCCCTCATGAACGCGGCCCAAAAGCGCGGCGCCGCCTACATCCGCGGAAACGCCCGGCTCCTGTTTGAAGGCTCCCGCATCATCGGCGTGGAAGCCGACGGATCGAAATACGCTGCTGAAGCGGTCATCATCACGGCCGGCGCCTGGGCCGGCGAGTTGTTGGAGCCGCTCGGGATCAAACTGCTCGTCACCCCACAAAAAGGGCAGCTCATTCACTTGGAACATCCGGAATACGACACATCCCATTGGCCAGTCGTCATGCCGCCGAACAATCAGTATATGCTCGCCTTCCCAAGAAGCAGAATTGTGATCGGAACCACACACGAAGATGAAGCGGGCATGGACATTCGCCCCACCGCCGGGGGAATGCACGAATTGTTGGACAAAGCGCTTGCCGTTGCGCCGGGGCTCTCCACCTGGACATATATCGAGACGCGAGTCGGATTCCGCCCACGCACACCTGGGTTTCTCCCGATCTTCGGACCGCTTCCGGGCTTTTCTGGGGTGTATATCGCCAATGGGCTCGGCTCCTCAGGTCTCACCGTCGGCCCGTATTTAGGAAAGGAGTTGGCGAAACTCGTCATCGGCCTGCCGACGGAACTCGACCCAAGCGATTATGACGCAGCAAGCGCCGTCGCACCGATCGTTCAATGAGGGGATCAGAAAAAGCAACAACGGATCTTCCACGATATAGACAACAGCCAACGCAGCGACTGATATCCCTTTCTCACCGTCAGGGCAAAGCTGACCGTGTTTTGTCAGCTTTGTCCTTCATATTTTTTCAACTGCTCCGTCAGCATTTGAAACCATTCCATATCTTTGCGGTCAAGCGCTTGATCGATTTGCATCTTCAAAATCGACACTTCATGGCGTTTCAATGCCTCGTCAAGCACTTGCTCGGCCGCTTTCGCCATTTTCTCACGGCGCTCATGCCGCCGGACGTTTTCAAACGCTTGGTGATCAATGAGCCGAAGGTACGAAAAATTCCTTGCCTTTCCTGGAAAATGAAGCGTCAAATAGAGCGGCTCGTTCGGGTGCAGCGCCAAATCGCCCATAATGGCGGCCAAACTCGTACTTTTTTGACCGCGTCGATAAAACACAAGCCCCTCTTCTTCCGCCATCGCGGTTGAGATGATGAGCCACCGCGCTTGCTTTTGCTCGGTTTCCGTAAAATGGACGTTCTCAAGCAAATGGGGGTGCTGAAGCAAATACTTGAGCACAAACCGGGCATCCGGATGCTTTAAGCGATAATTGTGCAAAAACGATGTTAAAAAATTGCGCTTTTCCAAATATGACACCCACCTCATCGCACTGTCCCCTCCTCCCTATTTCCAAACTCTCCTTAACCGAGCTAACTCTTGTATATATCCCCAAAATGACACTGGAGACATGATCATTTGGTAAAACAAGACAAAGACGACAAAACCAATTCTATTTCTTCTGATCTTGAGATCCAATTTTCGGAACACCGATCTTTGATATCGGTATAGAACCCAATACGCGATCAACGTCAGCGGCACAACCAACAACGTCATCGGGCCAACAATGTAATAATAACCGAAGAAGGCCAAAATTAATCCCGGTAACCAACATAAAGTATAGACGGTGTCTAAATAAGGGAGCAACAGATTCACCATCGTGAGGTATTTCACAAACAATTGTGGTTGCTGCCACGGTTTTACAACCTTCAACGCCTCGATCATTCCCCTTGCCCACCGAGATCGTTGTCTGCAAAAATGTACCCAAGAAACCGGAACATCCGTAAACGCCACCGCATGAGGTTCAAAGTAAATTCTCCATCCTTTTTCTAGCAAACGCCAAGAAAGGACAATATCCTCTCCAATGGCATCAGGCCAACCGCCAACTTCTCTAATTGCCTCCGTCTTATATAAGCTATATGCCCCTTGGGCCACCAAAGTTCCTTGGTATAATCCTTGCATTCGCTTAATCGAAGCAATACCAAGAAAATAATCCCATTCTTGAATTCTAGCAAGAAGGTTCTCCCGACTGTTTCTCACTAAAACAGCACCAGCTACAGCACAAACATTCACTGGAGCCGACTCTATCCTAGCAATCAAATATCTTACTGCTGATCGATGAAGCAATGTATCGGCATCTAACGTTATCATCAAATCGGTACTAACATGCTGGAGGCCTTTATTTAACGCGTGGAATTTTCCCGGTTTCTCCTCTTTCAAAATGGTAACATCCAGTCCCAATCTCATTGCCGCACGGCGCGCTTTCTCTACTGTTTGATCTGTTGAGCCATTATCAACCAATAACACACGTATTTCCCCATTGTAATCTTGCTTAGCAATATACTTTAATGTGTTCTCAATTTTATCAGCTTCATTTCTGGCTGCGATCAATATCGTTACCGCTTTGTCTGGATATTCAGTTTTCAACGGAGGCTGGCGATCAAGCAATAAACTAACAACCAAAAACGCGGTCAAATATCCGGGTATATAGGCTAAACCTGCTATAATCACTACAGAGAGCGGAAAACTTACCAAATGAGCCAAATCAAAAACCCATGGTATGGAGACATAAACGCTAAAGCACAGCCACAAAAATGCAACGATATGGCCTATTATAAATTTGTATTTAACGGGTATATAGGCTTTGGTCCTTGGTTTTATTTCAGGAGAAGACTGATTCAAAGACAAATTGGTATTCAAATGAACATCCACCTCCCAAAATGATAATCTCTTTGGAAATATCATGAATCAAAGCCTTACAACCCCTCAGATCAGAACATAAAAAACAAAGCTGCTATCGTGGAATTAACTCCTTTTGCCTATCCAACTCAAAAGTGTATGAAACAATTGTATGATAACCGTTCATAAAAAAGCAATTGAGTCCACGAGTGTTGATTATCCAAAATTAGACATACGTCTTCCATAAATTTGGGCATACTCAAACAAAGCAGCGGCCATCCCGGATTTCCAATCGAGAGGAAGCTGCCCAGAGAAAAAACGGCGAACAAACGAAATGAAGGAAAGAGAGACGTTCGTCCGTTTTTTGGTTTGATCATACAGCCATCGCAGCAACACATACGCAATGAACGCCCCAAACAGCTGATTGTATACCGCATTTTCCGTCGTGCCAAACAAGGTTKGGACATTCAGATATTGCTTT
>NZ_MVKA01000030.1:0-47930 GCF_002042905.1 Geobacillus sp. LEMMY01 | reverse complement strand
ATATCACACCCATCAAATACACAATGATTTGATATTGGGTCTTGATTATTTCGAGCAAATAGGCTAATAATTGAGGTAACAAAGCTTGTCACTCCTTTGTTTTGGCTGTTGAGTGTGTGGTTACCTCAATGATGGCCGAAAACAACGGGGGTGGCAAGCTTTTTTTCTTCCAACCGTTGAAACTCAAGAGAAAACCGTGAGTGTGGAGGATAAACTTTTGACAATACCCCCAACGGTCGGAGGATGTAAGGTATGAATTGCAAAAAGATGAGGAAGGCTACATTTTAACAGTTAAAGCTGATCCCGAATGGCTGAAGGATCCTAAACGTGTATACCCTGTTTATATTGATCCGAGCACTTCCATTCATGTGTCTGCCGATGCATTTGTGATGAGCGCCTATCCGACAACCAACTATAGTTCCTCATCAAGCAAGTGGGACTCCGCACAGGGACAATACGTTTTGAAAGTGGGTTATTATGATGGAACAACAGGCACTTGCTATGGCTTTTTGAATCAAGATCTATCGAGCATCAAGAATATGAACGTGACGAGTGCCACATTCCATGTATATGTCACCCATTCGTACTATGCAACGACACCAACAGGGTTATGGCTAGATGCTGTCAATGGCTCATGGTCAGCGAGTACGTTAACATGGAGTAATCAACCTTCCTCCACCAACATTGGCAAGGTCGATGTCGCAAGAGACCAGTGGGCGCAATTTGATGTCACGAATACGGTAAAAGAATGGGCATCCGGGACAAAGCCAAATTACGGATTGAAACTTCATACGAATGGCAATGGACAAACGTATTGGAAAAAAGTTGTTTCCACGACGAATAGCAGTTATAAACCATATTTGTCTGTTACGTATACGATACCCGTTCCCAATACGCCAACAGGAACGGCCTTCAGTAATGGGGATGGCACAGGATATATCAATTTATCATGGGATCCGGTTCCTGGCGCTACGGGTTATAAAGTTTGGATTTATAACGGGAAATCATATGAAGCGTTTGATGTAGGCAATGTTACTTCCTGGAGTACAAAAGGGAAAAAAATTTGGCCGACCCCTTCTGAAATTAGTGCTGGAAGATATGACCTGCATCAAGATCAGTTAGGGACGGAGTTGGCTGTCGATCCTTCCCCGGTCTATCGAAATTCAGGTGGAAGTTATCCAAACAGCAAGAACTACTGGTTCCGAGTCAGTGCCATTTTCCCTCAAGGCGAAAGCGCCATGTCCGGTGCGTATATGCCGACCATTCCGAATTTGGCAAAACCATCGGCCCCGACGGGGGTAAGTTATACAAACGGAAATGGAACCGGATATATCGATTTCAAATGGAATCCTGTGAGTGGAGCGACGGGGTATAAAATTTGGATTTTTAACGGTTCCTACTATGAATCGTTAGATGTCGGGAACGTCACTTCTTGGACAACGAAAAACAAAAAGTATTGGCCAACCTCCACGGAAATTCATGCAGGTAGATATAAGTTGCATTTAAACGATGGTCTTGGCACAGAATTAGCTGTTGACCCGTCCCCGGTTTATGCCAATGCAGGGACGAAATACGCAACGGCTACCAACTACTGGATTCGAGTCAGTGCCTATAATGCTCAAGGGGAAACCGTCTTTTCTGATGCGTATATGCCTAGTATTCCGGATTTGCCAGTGCCGCCAGCGCCTTCGGGGTTTGCTTACAGCAACCAATTAGGAAGCAACTCGGGTTATGTCATGTTAGACTGGGATAAGATTCCTGGAGCGACAGGGTATAAAGTGTGGATTTTCAATGGACTTTACTATGAAGCATTTGATGTAGGAGACGTGGACCATTGGACGACGCAAAACAAAGGAATTTGGCCAACGCCGGAGGAAATCCAACAAGGGGATTCCAGCACCTTAACGCTGCATCATGATGGAAAAGGATTGGAACTTCCGAAAGATCCTTCCCCCATGTATGCGAAAATGGGGACCAAATACGCGACAAGCACCAATTACTACTTCCGACTCAGTGCCTACAATGCGGATGAGGAAACCGTATTTTCCAGCAATGCATTGACGGTGAACATTCCGGAGGCGAATGAGTATTTAGGAAAAGAAGAGTACTGGTCCATCATTGATGTTCCGTATGGCAGCGTGAATGCCGCTACCGGTAATCTGATTATAGACGAAGACGATGTTTCGATTTCCGGAAGAGGACCGGGGCTTGAAATCACAAGAACTTACAATAGTTTATCCACATCGGTTGGATGGTTCGGAAAAGGATGGCATAGCGATGCGGAAATGAACATCGTTGCCCAAGGAAATGAAGCAAGATTGACGGATGAAGATGGCACGCTCCATATCTTCACAAAATTATCCGACGGCACGTATAAAGCCCCGACAGGTGTTTACTTGGAGTTAAGCGAAACAACCGATGAATATATCCTAACGACAAAAGATCAAACGAAAATTCATTTTCAAAAAAGTGATGGCAAGTTAACCAGAATCGTGGATGGACATGGGAATGCCACTACCTATAGTTATTCTAACGGAAAGCTCGTGTCGATCACCGATGCGTCGGGCAGAAAACTGAGCATCGAGTACACCGCAAGCGGAAGAATCCAGAAAATTACCGACCCAATGAATCGGACCATCACGTATGAGTATAACAACGACTTGTTAACAAAAGTAACCCAGACGGGCGGGGAAGTCACAAGATATGAATATGATGACCGTGGCCGTCTTGTGAACGTATTCGAGCCGACGCATACGGTGGAAAAACCGGTTGTCTATCAGTTCGTGTACGATGGCGACCGACTCAGCCAAGCGATCGATCCTGAACACCACGCGTATGCATTGAACTATGACCCGACAAAGCGGCAGTTGGTCGTGACGAAGCCAAATGGTCGAAAAACGCAATACACTTTTAACGAGGCAGCCAATCCGATTCAAATCGTCGATGATGCAGGCGGCTTGAATATTACCACCAACTATGTGTATGAAGGGAACAACCTAAAGGAATCGTACGATCCGAATGATGCGGGAACGACAACGCCGACGGAGTCGTATACGTACGATGCGAACGGGAATGTGCTGACCGCGACGGATCGTTATGGGACGGAAACCTATCAGTATAATCAACATAACAATGTCGTCTCCATCATCGATACGGAAAATGACAAGACCACCATTGCTTATGATGGCTTAAACCCGGTATCGGAAATCGATCAAGCGGCCAAAACGGCTTCCTTTGCCAAGTATGATGCATATGGAAATCTGATGGAAGAAAGTGATGCGCTCGGCAGTGCGGCGAATCTCATCGTTAATCCCAGCTTTGAACAGGGGATGACTGCTTGGAGTCTGACCAGCACCTATGATGCTGGGCAATGGTGGGAGGATGCGAATGTTGATCATGGATTGGCCGGGCGAAAGACATTAAAAATGACCGTGAACTCCACTTCCCCTGGCAACGAACTTGGCTACGTGGCGGCAACACAAGTCATTTCGGTGAAACCGAATACGACGTACACGCTGAGCGGGAAGATCAAAACGAATTTGACCAAGGCGAACGCGTTTTTCAACATCGAACAACTGGACAGCCAAAACCGCCGGCTGGCGTGGGTGGATAATCGCTACAGTTCATTATCCGGCATAAGGCCTTGGACAGAGCGGCAAGTGACGTTTACCACGCATTCCGATGCGGCCAAGGTGCGCGTCTATTTAGAAGTGGATCATCGATCGCCAACCGCATCCGGGGAAGCGTGGTTTGATCAGATTCAGTTGGAAGAAGCCCAAGTGTCTTCGAGCTATAACCCGGTCGCCAACAGCAGCTTTGAAGGAAGCTTGACCAACTGGAGCGGCATGGGCGGAAGTATAGATGGTACAGAATCGTTCGATGGGGCTTGCTCTCTTAAACTAACAAGAACCAGCACCACGCAGTCGGCTAGTGAATATAAGCAGACGGTGATCGTCGGTCAAACGTCAATCGATGCGCCGCTTCGTTTGACACTCACAGGCCTTTCCAAAGCGCAGGATGTCAAAGCCAGTGGCACAGTGAGCCCAAGCGATTATTCCATTACGGCTAAAGTATACTTTGTGGATGGAACGACCCAAACGTATACTGCGGATTTCCCTGCTGGCAATCAAGATTGGAACCGTGCCGCCGTTTCGATTCAACCTTCCAAGCCAATTGATAAAATCGACATATCCGCTGTCTTCCGCGGCAATTACACGGGAACGGTATGGTTTGACGCGATCCGGCTCATGGAAGGAAACGTGGTGACGAAAAACAAATACGATGCCAGCGGAAATTATGTCACGGAAGAAGTGGATGAAGAAGGTTATGTGGCGAAAAAGAATTATGATGCCGTTGGGAATCTATTAAGCGAGTACGATAAGAAAGGAAACAAAAAAGAGTACACGTATGATTTATCGGATCGCTTAAAACAGCTGTTGTTAGCGAACGGTACTTCCGTCAACTACGATTATGACTTAAATGGCAATATGACTTCAAAAGTCATTCGAACCAGCGACGGCCAGTCTCAAACATTTGCCTATTCTTATGATGCGGCCGGCAAACTCGTGAAAACCGTCGGTCCGCTCCATGATGTGACAACGAATGACTATGATGCCAACGGAAATAAAATCAAAACGGTTTTGCCGAAAGGAAACACGATTCAATGGACGTATGACGGGGCCGAAAGAGTCAAAACGGTTTCCTACAACAACGTCCCGTATTACGAATTTCGTTATGATAAAAATGGGAACGAACTTTCTGTCAAATATTTAAAAGACGGCACCACCAAAACGAGAACATTTGATAAAGCGAATCGGCTGGTGGAACTGTCGGACCGTGGCGGGCTGCAAAAATGGCTGTACCCAACCACATCGGATAAATTGCAGCAGTTCATGTTCTCTCATGGGTCCTTTAGTCAAACGATCCATTACCAATACAATGCCTTGGATCAAAATACCATCGTCCAAGATGGAACGTATACGTACCGCTTTGACTATGACGAGAGAGGAAACGTTCGCACCTTCACGACAGAAAATGGAGCTGGTTCGACCTTTACGTATGATGACCGCGGTCTCGTGGAAAGTCTTTCGGTCGGTACGGCGGACGGAAAAGAAATTTTATCGGAAACGTACCGTTACGATGAAAACGGCAACCGGACGGAAATCGCCACCCCGACCGGCGCGAAGACGCTCTATCGTTATGACGCCTTGGATCAACTAGTCGAAGAGCAATGGCCGGATGGAACGACGATCGCGTATACGTACGACGGATTCGGCAATCGCACGCAAGTCGTCAAAACGAAGGATGGACAATCGACGGCGATCACGGCCGAGTACAACGCGGCGAATCAGTTGATCCGTTTCGGCGGCGAGGCGATCACGTATGACGCGAACGGCAACCGATTGGAAGACGGCCAGTATCGATATGAATGGAACGAAGCCGACCAACTTGTCTCCATCACCCGAAAAGGCGAAAGCACGCCGTTTGCGACGTATCAATACGACGAAGACGGCCGGCGCATCCAGAAGACCGTGAATGGCGTGGTGACGAACTACCATTACCAAGGCGACAGCCTGAACGTCTTATATGAAACCGATGCGAACGGAAATGTGGTAAGATCGTATATATACGGAGAAAACGGTCAGCTCCTTGCCATGAAAAAAGGCAATGAGACTTACTTTTATCACTATAACGCCCATGGCGATGTCATCGCCCTGACGGATGCGCAAGGAAACATCGTGGCCCGTTATCAATATGATGCGTGGGGGAACATTCTTTCCCAATCCGGCGCATTGGCGGACGAAAATCCATACCGATATGCGGGATACCAATATGACCAAGAAACGGGTCTCTATTACTTAATTGCCCGATACTATCATCCAACGCATGGCGTGTTCTTGTCGCTCGACCCCGACCCAGGCGATGCGGATGACATCTTGACACAGAACGGCTATACGTACGCGAACAACAACCCAGTAATGTTGGTGGATCCGGATGGGCATTTCTTCTGGTTTGCGGTTAACGCTGGGTTTGCGGCGTATGATGGGTATAAGGCGTATAAAACCGGAAGAGGATGGATGTATGTCGCCAAAAAAACGGCTCTTGGCGCGGTTGGTGGGAGAAAGCTTAAACTTGTTAGAGGCGCAGGGAAGTATATTGTTAAGGTTGGAAGGCAGTACACAAAATCTAATTTCCAACTTGGCCGGCAGATGCATAAAAAATATATGGCTCATTTGCATGATGAATTAAAGGGAAGAATTAAAGAATATAAAGGGATAAAAGGTATTCGTCCAGATTTTGTGGACTTCAATACGAGAACGATCTATGAACTAAAACCGTATAATCCTAGAGCCATTGCTCGAGGGAAGCGACAGTTAAAAAAATATAAGCGAATGTTTGAACAAGAACATGGAGGAAAATGGAAAACAGTCTTGCATGTTTATTAAGGGGTGATAGAATGGATAAATCCGAGTTTGTAAAATATCTAGATAAGTTGTTTAAAGCCCACTCTTTTAAAAAGAAGGGGACCCAATGGAGCTTTAGCAATGACGAGATTATAAAAATAATTAAATTATCAAAATCAAATTATGGTAATTATTATCATATCGATTATGGGTTTATTATAAAAAACCTTGAGCTAGGCCGCCTTGTGATGCATATTTATCATAGACTAAGTTCCTTGGATCAGGGAGAAAGTATAAGAATTAAGGAGCTATTAGATTTTGAGATTTCTATCCCTGACGAAGATCGAAAGAACGAACTGAAAAAGTTTATCGAAAGGGAAATATTTGGAATGTTTGACAATATTCATACAGAAAAAGATCTGTTAATGGAACTAAAGAAACGCGATCATTTAAATGATATTCCATTACGAGTGAAAAAATATTTTGGATTAGAAGATGCCGATGAATGTTAAGATTTTTGAGTTTTGAATTAGAATGAAGTAATTAGGTCTATTAAGTATGCCAACCTTAGGAGAGTCTATATCTCTCTTAAGGTTTTTCTCTTTTTCAAGATAAAGAAGGCGAAAGCACGCCGTTTGCGACGTATCAATACGACGAAGACGGCCGGCGCATCCAGAAGACCGTGAATGGCGTGGTGACGAACTACCATTACCAAGGCGACAGCCTCAACGTCTTGTATGAAACCGACGCGAACGGCAACGTGGTGCGGTCGTATGTATACAGCGCCGACGGCCAACGCCTGGCGATGAAGCAAGGTGGCGCGGTGTACTTCTACCACTACAACGCCCATGGTGATGTCATCGCCCTAACGGATGCCCAAGGAAACATCGTCGCCCGCTACGAATACGACGCGTGGGGGAACCTTCTTTCCCAATCTGGCGGCTTGGCGGCGGAAAACCCATACCGATATGCGGGGTACCAATATGACCAAGAAACAGGGCTATACTACTTGATTGCCCGCTACTATCATCCCACGCACGGCGTGTTCCTGTCGCTCGATCCCGACCCGGGCGATGCGGATGATCTCTTGACGCAAAACGGGTATGCGTATGCGAATAACAATCCGGTTAGGTTTGTGGATCCGGATGGGCATTTTGCTTGGGCGATTCCTGTAATTATTGTTGTAGGACAAGCTATTGCAGATGGTATTGCAATAGGGGTAGGACTGCACATGGGGAAAAGTTTGCCCCTTAGAGGCCCTAAAAAAGGAAGCTTAACTTTAAGAGATAAGAACGGAAAAGTTATACAACGAAGATATTATGATAGTGGGGGAAGGGTGAAAAAGGACATGGATTATGACGATCACGGAAATCCGAAACACCATCCTTGGGAACCACATCGACATAAATGGAAATGGGACGGAAAAAAACCTAAAAGAGGAAAAGCAGAACCAATGAATAAAGGAAGGAGGTAAAATATGAGCTTAGAAAAATTAATAGAACTTATAGAAATTGGACATGATATAGAATTTATCTATATACATGCAACGAAAAAGTTTAACATATCATTGACGGAAAAGTCGCTTATCCACTTTTCGACTGGCGGTGACCGAACAATCACCCGCTTCACAGCCCCATACATGGTTCCGGAAGCGGCGTTGTTCGCTCGCCCGACAGTCGATCCAATCGCTCTGTAAAAACTACAAATGTTAAAGATTCAAATTGCATCTATATATAATGGTGAACGTTATTCAATAACGAATACTCAAGTGGGCATTTGCCTTACAAAGTCACGAGTGTTGATTATCCAAAATTAGACATACGCCTTCCATAAATTTGGGCATACTCAAACAAAGCAGCGGCCATCCCAGATTTCCAATCGAGAGGAAGCTGCCCAGAGAAAAAACGGCGAACAAACGAAATGAAGGAAAGAGAGACGTTCGTCCGTTTTTTGGTTTGATCATACAGCCATCGCAGCAACACATACGCGATGAACGCCGCAAACAATTGATGGTATACCGCATTTTCGGTGGTGCCAAACAAGGTTGGGACATTCAGATATTGCTTCACCCAACGGAAAAAGACCTCAACGGTCCAACGTTCTTGGTACATGTCGGCAATGGTTTCCGGAGACGCATGGAAGAGGTTCGTCACGACCCGAATGTCGCGGCCATTCGCATCTCGAAAGATCACCACCCGGTGACGCTTGGTCGAGCGGCATTGTTTCGTCCCCAACTGGCACGTGAAGTCGGCTTGAACCGATGAGGATGTGCTGGAAAGGCGTTTCAAGCTTTTTTTCTGATGAATTTCGATGTTGTCCTTCATCCGAATGACAAAGAGCTGATGTTGCTCCACAAATCGATCGAGGCGTTCGATTTTGAAATACGCCCGGTCTTCCACCAGCACTTGTTGAGCATTCGTCAACTGTTCTCCCACCGGGCCATCATGACGCAGCCCGGTCGTTTCCACCACGTCTGCCGGCAACGAGGATTCCGGCGAATACGCGACGTGCAGCTTCACTCCGGCGCGTTCGCCGTGATACGGMGCCCATGGGAGGCGGTTTTTCCCGACCGTGACGGTCGTCGAATCCACCACCCGAAGCGGTTTGGGAAACCGAAGCGARCGGCGGGTTTGGCGGTTGCACTTGGAAATGATCAACGCCAACAAGCGTTTCATGATGTCATAGGGAACTTCTTTCGCTTTCTTGGATACTGTGGAATAATGGAATCGCGGCAATCCATACAGAGGCCCCACGTCRGCTCCATGGCGAAAGCTTTTCCATTGATGCATGGCGGCCAGCRGGAAGAAGTGAATCAACTCGCGCAACGTAAAGGTTCGAGACGAATCACGATACCCAACCGCTTCGGCAATMAGTTGAATCTCTTCATCCGAAACAAGTTTTTGCATCAAATTCGGGAGTGTGGTATGCTTGTTCATAGAGAGCACCTCCTGGGTTTGTTTGTGTCGCTACTCACATTCTACAGGAAAGGTGCTCTTTTTTCTATACCCTTTGGATTTTATTGGATAATCAACACGCCTGGATATAGATATTATTCTCATGAGTTTTGGTGGAAGTAAAGATTCACGTATATTAAAAGAAGCTATTAAGAAAGCTGATTCAGAAAATATTACTCTTATTGCATCTACTGGAAATACTGCTCTATCAAACAACTCTATTACATATCCCGCAAAATACGAAGAAGTTATTGCTGTAGGGGCAATAACTGAAAATAACGAGAGGTGGGTTGGCTCTAATACTGGAAAAGAACTCACGGTTATGGCACCAGGACACAAGATATTAAGTACATCTATAGACGGTAACTATACTATAAGAAGCGGTACATCTTTAGCTGCAGCTCATGTTGCCGGAGGCCTAGCATTACTCTTAAGCTATAATCCTTTATTAGATAATAAAGATTTAAGAGAGATAATCATACAATCTTCTATCAAAAAAACTCCTGACGGATATAGGATCTTCAATTTAGAAGAGGCTTTTAAGATATGTAAAAATTCAGAAAAATAGCACAAATATATGTATAATAATGGTATAATTTATATATAATTCATAATTAACTAACTTAGTTGAGGAGGCGAGACAACTTGAACTTTAAAGTTTTTTTATCTAGTTTGATTGCAATTGTAATGGTATTTACAGCAGTAAGTCCTTCCGTCTTATATGCAGAAGAAGCAGTAAAAGAAATATCAGTAACAGAAAATAGCGAAGATACTTTTTCAAAAGAGTTACAAACACCAACCTATGAAGAAGTTATAAATCTTGAAAATAATGAAGTGGAAATAATTGCTGAGCAAGCTGCACCAGCTACCATAGAACAATTATCCGAATACTATAATACTAATTTACTGTAGATGAGCATTTTTCATTACAATAATTTCCATGGTTAGAGAGACAAACAGGGAACCCCTTAGGCGATACGGAGCTGTTTTTTGATCACATCAATGGGAATATCTTGCTTTGCAGCGTCATAAATGAACTCTATGACGCTATGGCCTTTCCGCGATCGAAGAAGCTCCAATCCGGTGGAGAGGTCTTGCTGGGATTCCGCTATGCTGTACACGCAAGCCAACAAAACGGTCACCCAATACCGTTTGACCGCCCGAATGTGGCGGACGCGGTACCCATCGAGCTTCAGCTGGTCTTTTGCCTGCCGGAAAAAGCATTCGATCGACCAGCGTTGGGCATAGTAACGCAAGATGTCTTCGTCCCCGAGCTCCCGGTCGGGGCTCAAGACGCAATGGAGATGTTCCGGTGTCATCGGCTGATCCGCCTTCCAAGCCAGCAGCACCACCGCGTCATCGAGGCCATGGATCGCCCCCTCATAGCGATACACGCGGCAACGCTCCTGACCCACCGTGACGAGGCGGGTGTCTTTGGGCTCGATATAGCGGGCGAACTGCTTGGCTTGGATCGCAATGCCTTTCGGATAAAGAATCCGGTTCGTCTTGAGCATCGCGATGACATGAAATCCCTTGCTCAAGCAGGCTTCGATGAGCTTTTTGGACGGGTACCACGAATCCATGAGCACATACACCGGCCGATCCGGTTCCACCTTGAGTGAGGAAAGCATCTCGATCGCCAGGTCGATTTTGCTCCTTCCCGCCTTCTTGTCATACAGGCGGAACGCAAATGGGAACGCCTGCGTGAAGGTGTGCACCATCAGCCAAACGAGCGAATGCCCCCAGACCGATTGATGATCTTTGTGAGAGAAATGCCAACCACACCCTTGAATGGCGTGYGTWGCCCGTGACGAAGGCTTCGTTTTTTGGCAAATGGTATCATCAATCGAAACAAAAAGGGGTTGATTCTCCCGTTTGGCGATTCGCTTGATGCGATGAAGGATCCATTGCTGGAGTTTGCGAAGCAACGTCTCTTCATCCCAAGGGCTTTTCGTGAAAAAATGGCTGAGCGTTGTTCGATGATTGGGATGAAAACTCCAGTGATGGAGATCCGTCAGCGTTCCCGAGAATCCCTTGGTGGTCAAGGCATCGAYGATATGAACGAGATGCTTCAGAACCGGCTTCGAGAAATGCAATGCCAACCCCAATGCGAAGAAAAACTTGTGGATTCCTTGATGATGTGCTAATCTATTCATGAGACATGAACCTCCTTGTGAATGGTTGGTTAGCACATCTATTTTAACCAAGGAGTCCGGTTCATGTCTCCTTTTTTGTTTGGTTGTCAATTTATGTTAGTGAATTTGCTCATCTACAGTTCTTACTACGAGAAACAAAATCAAAAATGTATTTAGCCTTTTTAAGGTTATCCCGTGATTTAAGGGATAACCTTTTTATTGTACAGTGAAGACAGCGGGCGCATCCAAAAGAATGTGAATGGCGTCATTACGAATTATCATTACCAAGGGGATAGCCTAAACCCGAGTTCGACAGTTTTGAGGTCATTTTAGGCAAATGGAAATGACCAAAATGCTGTTATATCAAGGGTTTCGTGATGCGGATCCTAGGAAAAAACGCTGAATTTCATAGGCACACCATTTATTAATTTTTTCTTTTAAAAATAAAGTTTATACGTTATAATATAGGCATGTACATACGACGAGTCACACGCAAAAACAAGGATGGAACAACCGTTGCTTATCTCCAGCTTGCTCACAATGAATGGGATCCAAAGGCCAAATATGCGAAAGCGAAGGTGATTTATTCGTTCGGGCGCGAAGACGAGGTGGATCGCGCCGTCCTGGAACGTCTGGCCAAAAGCATTTCGCGATTCCTTTCTCCTGAGCAGGCTTGGGAAGTCGAAAAGTTGACAGGAGAAGCTTCCGATGACTTTCAATTCCAGTCATGCAAACACCTCGGCGGTGTTTGGCTCTTGGATCAGCTCTGGAGACAACTGGGGTTGGGAGAGATTCTCCACTCCTTGTTTGCTTCCCGGCACCATCAGATCTCGTTGGAACGGCTGATTTTTGCCATGGTGGCCAATCGCGCCCTTCATCCGTCAAGCAAGTTGGCGATGGAGGAGTGGGTGGAGAAAGACGTGTATATCCCTCACCTTCCTCAAGTCGCCAGCCATCAGTTATATCGGGCGATGGATGAACTGCTGGCCGTGCAACCGGAATTGGAACGCCAAGTGTTCCATGCTGTGGCCGATTTATTGAATTTGGAAGTCGACTTGATTTACTTCGATACGACTTCGTCGTACTTCGAAGTGGATCCCTCTGAAACACCGGAAGGAGAATCGCTTCGAAAACAAGGATTCTCGAAAGACAAACGCCCAGACTTGGTTCAAATCGTCATGGGGCTGGCTGTCACCCGGGAAGGAATCCCGATTCGCGCTTGGGTATGGCCTGGCAATACCATGGACATGACGGTCATCAAACAGGTGAAACAAGACTTGATTGGCTGGAAGCTTGGACGTGTGATCAGCGTCATGGACCGCGGCTTTTCCTCTGAAGAGAATTTGCGAATCCTGCAACAGGCCGGAGGACACTACATTGTCGGCGAAAACATGCGATCTGGCAAAGCCGCCGTCGAAGAGGCCTTAAGCCGTCGCGGACGTTATCATGAAGTGGACGAGAATTTGCACATCAAAGAAATCATCGTGGGCGACGGAGAAGCGCGTCAGCGCTATGTTCTCGTGTACAATCCCAGCGAAGCCGAACGCCAACGCAAGGAGCGGGAAACGCTGCTCGAATCGCTGAAAGAAGAGTTGGAAGGGCTTCGACAACTCCCCGACGAAGCCCATCATAAGGCGACCTGCCGATTGCGTTCCCATCCGTCCTATGGAAAATACTTGCGCCAATTGAAGGATGGAACGCTTCGCATCGACAAGCAAGCGGTTCGTGACGCGGAAAAGTACGACGGCAAATATCTCATTCGAACATCCGACGATACCTTGTCTGCGGAAGATGTCGCCATCGGGTATAAGCAACTGGTGGATATCGAGCAGGCCTTTCGGACGTTGAAATCGACACTCGAGCTGCGTCCCATGTATCATCGCTTGGAAGACTGCATCCGGGCGCATGTGCTGCTCAGTTGGCTTGCTCTCTTGTTAGTTCGGATCGTGGAGATCCGAACTCATGAATCGTGGCCAAACGTAAGAGACGAATGTGAGCGTCTTATGCTTGGACATTTTTCTTCCAAAAACGGAGACCTTTATCAACGAACCGAACTGATGGCCAAACAAGCGCAACTCTTTGCGGCTCTAGGGCTGGAGCCTCCTCCGAAGATCCTAGGCATCCATCCTCGCGCCTAGATACACGCCCAAAGTGTGCCCAAATGTCTCTCGTCCCTTTTGCATCAAGGGGCGAGAGGCATTTTGTTTGCCTAGTGACTGTCGAACTCGGGAATGAGAATCATCGTTTTGTACCAGCCTTTTCGGTAAAATAATAATTAAAGTCATATTCATCAACGAGTACGATAGGGGAGGTCGATGATCATGGAAAAACCAATGACGGCAGAAGAAATCTTAGAAGCCATTCAAAACATGAGCAATGAGGAGCGATGGAAATTGCTTGATAAAATGTATGATTTGTATTATTCCAAAGAACATTTAATCAAAAAAGAAAAGCTTGAACGCTTATGGGAGGAGGATGATGAATGAGAGGAGAAATATGGGTATATATGGATGCGGAAAGTTCGAAAAGAAGGCCGGGGGTGATTGTTGCAGATGGGGGAACCATCGCTGATATTGATGTCACTCTTGCGAAGGTGACGAGTCAGGGGATTCGAAATATGTTTGATGTCCCCATCGAACATTGGAAGGAAGCGGGGCTTAGCAAGCCATCGGTTGTCCGTTGCTCAAAATTAAAAACGGTAAGCAGTGTAGAGTTGCTATTCAAAGTGGGTTCATTGCATCATGAGGATTTGCGGCGGGTGATGGATGCGGTCATCAAATATATTACCGCGGGGTGGTCAGAAAATTAAACATTTCAATTATGGTATGACTCGCCTTTGCATCCTCTAGAGGGCTGGTGATTTAGTGCATAAGACTGCTGATTTCGGCTAATTTTCAATTGGAAAAACCTTGTGAAGCCAGCTTTCTTTTCTGACGAAATGCCACTAATTTGCGCTGGGCGCCCATTTTTCACTGGCCTTCTAGAGTAATGGTGAAAAGATAGGAATCGAGGGTTGTTCCATGTTAACCGTCCACAATGTCAACAAACAATACCCCGGAAACCGTCAGGCGCTTCGAGGCGCATCGTTTGAGCTGCGCGAAGGGGAACGAGTGATTCTTCTCGGACCGAATGGAGCGGGAAAAACGACGCTCATCAAATGCATCGTCGGGCTGGTGGCGCCAGATGGCGGCAGCATCCACCTCAACGGCGTCGACGTGGTTTGCCGCTCCAGTTATGCGCGGCAATCCGTCGCCGTTGTGTTTGAGGAAGCGGATAACTCGTATTCTTACTTGACTGTTCGCGAAAATCTTCTGTATTTTGGCCTTCTCAATCGGTTGAGCATGGCGGAGGCGAAACAAAAAGCAGATAAATTGCTTGATCTGTTCGGGTTGTCTGAACACGCCCACCGCTTGACGCAAACGCTTTCGCGCGGGATGAAGCAAAAATTGGCGTTTTCCATCGCCCTTATGAAAGGGGCGCCGCTTCTGTTTCTCGATGAACCGACGTTGGGGCTTGATGTCGAGTCGCAACGCCAGATGAGGCATTTGCTTATGGAAAAGAGTGAATGGTGGAACACGGTGCTGATTACGACACACGACATTCCCTTCGCCCATGCCGTCGGAGAACGATTTTTGTTTATGAAAAATGGAGAAATCATTTGGGAAGGGACAAAAGACCGATTCGCCACACCGGATGATTTGGAAACCGCTTTTTTGTCCGCAATTGGCGTCGGTTCACGGGCCTAGAAGGCTGGTGATTGAAAAGAAAATGCCGTTGAATCACGCCGCTTCTCCAATTGAGAAAGTTTATACATGTCGCACTTCTCGCGACTCAAGAATCATCGGTTCAGGGGAAATGGTTATTTTTCCCCACCTTTCTAGAAAAGTGTGAGGCTTCCCTTTCGTGGAGAACCGGCGATTTGCTGGATGATGAGGGGGAGTGGTGATGTAACAAAAAAGCAGCCTAATCAATGGTTCAAACCTTATGAAACTTGTTCTTCGTTTCATTCTCAAGTCATTGATTTAAGAAAAACGGTTCGACTTCAGAGGTGTTTGTCATGTTCGTTTCGCAAGTTGTCGCCGCGTCATTTTTAAAAAAGCGAGCCGAATACCGCCGATATTGGTTTGATTTTACCGTTGGATTGGTCATCAAATTCATTTTTTTCCTTGGCACGTTGTACGCCAGCCCTGTGCAGACTGGCAAGGAAGCGGCCGTCCGCTTGTTTGGTTTCAGCCTTTGGTATTTAAGCGCTCATTTGATCTCTAAGCTCGGAAATACGGCTATTGAAGAAGCGTATTTAGGCACCGCAGAGCAAGTGTTGTCAACGAGAACACCGCCATGGCAGCTGTTGATCGGGGTGATCGTTTCGGAAATGTTGCTATCGCTCGTTTGGATCGTTCTCTTTTTCATTTGTGCCGCCGCGATGCTTGGATTTTCAGAAATTTGGAAAGGGGCGACGGCCATCATTGGTTATATTGCCGTATTTTGTGGAATCAGCCTCTTGGGAATGATCGGCATCGGTGTCTTGATTCTTGGGCTGTCGTTTCGTCTGAAACAAGTCGGAGCGGTGACGGAAGTGTTGCTTTATTATTTGCTGATGTTTTCAGGGTTTTTCCTTTCACCGAAACTGCTTCCAGCGGTCTTTCATGCGCTGAATTTCTTTTCCCCTCTCTCTTGGGCCGTGCAAGGGATGCGCACCGGTTGGCCGATGCTTGCGCCCGCCTTGTTTGTATCGTGCTTTTGGGTGGGGGTCGGCGCGGCGGTGCTTCGCTCGCAATGGAACTGGGCGAGAAAGGCCGGGAAGTTGGGAAGTTATGTGTAACAAGCGGTGTGAACGCATGGGGGAAACGTGATGGTCTGTTTCGTGACAATTTGGACGTGAAGAAACGGGAAAATGACGTGAATCCCTTTCGGAAGGGGAGAACGGTCGTTTTTCTCTGCGAAAAAAAGGATGCCTCATGTACGCTGAGGACATCCTTCTTTTTTGCCGCACCCGCCCGTCAGTCAATGCGGCACAGCTCGGGCGGGCAGCCTTCGCAGGCGATTTCGTCGCGCAAATATTGCAAGTCGTGGACGCAAATTTTTCCTTTTTGCACGGAGATGACGCCTTTTTTCCGCAAGTCGCCGAGCATGCGGTTGACGACTTCACGGGCGGTGCCGCAAAAGTTGGCGAGCTCTTGGTTCGTAAGAGGCACGTCGATCAAAATGCCGTCTTCCTGCATGACGCCGTAGCTGTTGCACAAACGGATGAGCGTCGAATAGAGCGCTCCTTTTTTGCCGTGCAAAATGAGGTCGCGGAATTTCGTCTGTGTTTTGCGGAAATGGAGGCTCATCCATTTCATAAACTCGATCGCCAGCGTCGGATGATTGGCGAGCTCTTGTTCGAGCATTTCGCGCGGAATGGCGGAAACAACGCTGTCTTCGAGCACTTTCGCCGTCAGCATGTAGCGGGCGCCAGGGCAAAACAGCGTCAGCTCGCCGATCAAATCGCCCTCGCTGCAAATGCGCAGCGCGAGCTCCCGTCCGTCCATGTCCATTTTGCTGATTTGGATTTTCCCCGATTGGATATAGTAAATGTCGTCTGCTTTTTCCCCTTCTTGAAACAAGTACGTTCCCTTCTCAAGGCGAAGATCGCGCCCAAGCGATGTAAGCCACTTCTGCCATTCACGAGATTCAATCTCGTTCATCCGATCACAACCTTACGTAAAATGTATCGCTATATAAAAGTGTACAGGAAAAAAGAGGGAAGTCAATATAAGGATAGTGGAAAGATTGAAAACTTGTTGAACATCGATGGAATCGTTTGTGAAAGTCTTTACATCCGGAGGGCATGAGGGCGGTTGAGCCAAGGATGCACTTTGGCTGTCGGGACAAATCGGTATTCGTTTCCCATAGGTTTAGGGAGGGACAAGAAAAAAATCCTCGAAAATTATTAAATATACATTTGATTTTATTTTTATACAGTATTATAATGAGAACTACATGAGGCATACGGGTGAGGGGGAACATGATGAACGTAGCCATTATCGGGGCGACGGGGTACAGCGGCGCGGAGTTGTTCCGCTTGTTGCACGGGCATCCGCATGTGAGCCGCTGCGACGTTTTCTCGTCGTCGCAGGACGGGGTTCATTTATCGGAAAGTTTCCCGCACGTCGGCTCGGTCGATGGTGCGGTGTTGCATAAACTTGAAATCGAGGCGCTTTCCCGTTACGATGCGGTCTTTTTCGCCACGCCGCCCGGGGTGTCCGGGGAGTGGGCGCCGGCGCTTATTGATCGGGGAGTGAAAGTGATCGATTTATCGGGCGATTTCCGTTTGAAAGACGGAGCGGTGTACGAACAATGGTACGGACGGCAGGCGGCGCCAGCGGAATATTTGCAAAAGGCGGTATACGGGCTGACCGAGTGGAATCGGGAGGCGGTGCGCGAGGCCGTGCTCCTATCCAACCCGGGCTGTTATCCGACGGCGACGCTGCTTGGCCTGGCGCCGCTTGTCAAAGAAGGATTGATTAAGGAAGACTCGATCATCGTTGACGCCAAGTCTGGCGTATCAGGCGCAGGACGAAAAGCAGGGCTCGGGACGCACTTTTCCGAAGTGAACGAAAACGTGAAAATTTATAAAGTAAATGTCCATCAGCACATCCCGGAAATTGAGCAAACGCTGCAAACGTGGAATGAAGCGATGGAGCCGATTACGTTCAGCACCCATTTGATTCCGATGACACGGGGCATTATGGCGACGATATATGCGAAGGCGAAACAGCCGCTTTCGCCAAACGACTTGGTAGATTTATATAAAACAAGTTATGAAGGTTCACCGTTTGTCCGCGTTCGCAAGGTCGGGCAATTTCCGGCGACGAAAGAAGTGTACGGCTCAAATTATTGCGACATCGGCCTCGCCTACGATGAACGGACGGGACGGGTGACGGTCGTGTCGGTGATCGACAACTTAATGAAAGGCGCTGCCGGGCAGGCGGTGCAAAACTTCAATTTGATGATGGGTTTGGATGAGGCCGAGGGCCTCCGCTTCCTGCCGATCTATCCGTGAGGGAAGGGGAACGAACGATGACAGCAACGAAACAAACGGCGCAAGTGACGGCGCTTGCCGATGGAACCATCGTCACACCGAAAGGATTTCAAGCGGCTGGGGTGCACGCCGGGCTGCGCTATTCGAAAAAAGATTTAGGGGTTATTCTATGCGACGTGCCAGCTTCGGCGGCGGCGGTGTATACGCAAAACCACTTCCAGGCGGCACCGCTCAAAGTGACGCAGGCGAGCCTCGCTGTAGAACAAAAATTGCAGGCGGTCATCGTCAACAGCGCATGCGCGAACGCCTGCACCGGCGAGCAGGGGCTTCGCGACGCCTATGAAATGCGCGAGCTGTGCGCGAAACAGTTTGGCCTGGCGCTGCACCATGTGGCCGTCGCTTCAACGGGCGTGATCGGGGAATATTTGCCGATGGAAAAAATTCGCGCGGGCATCGAAAAGCTCGTTCCAGGGGCGACGATGGCGGATGCTGAGGCGTTTCAAACGGCGATTTTAACGACGGATACGGTGATGAAGCGCGCCTGTTACCAAACGACCATCGACGGGAAAACGGTCACCGTCGGCGGGGCGGCGAAAGGATCGGGGATGATCCATCCGAACATGGCGACGATGCTCGCGTTCATTACGACCGATGCCAACATCTCTTCGGCGGTGCTGCATGATGCGCTCCGGTCGATTACCGATGTATCGTTCAACCAAATTACGGTCGACGGCGACACGTCGACGAACGATATGGTTGTCGTGATGGCGAGCGGCCTTGCTGGAAATGACGAGCTGACGCCGAATCATCCGGATTGGGAACACTTTTACGAGGCGCTGCGGAAAACGTGCGAAGACTTGGCGAAGCAAATCGCCAGAGACGGCGAGGGGGCGACGAAGCTCATTGAAGTGCGCGTGCGCGGCGCGAAAACGGACGATGAGGCGAAAAAAGTCGCGAAGCAAATCGTTGGCTCCAACTTAGTGAAAACGGCCGTTTACGGCGCGGATGCCAACTGGGGGCGGATCATCGGCGCGATCGGCTATGCGGACGCTGACGTTGATCCGGACAACGTTGATGTCGCGATCGGGCAGATTGTGATGCTGAAAGGAAGCGAGCCGCAGCCGTTCTCGGAAGAAGAAGCGACGGCGTATTTGCAACAAGAGACGGTCGTCATTGAGGTGGATTTGCACTTAGGCGATGGCTTCGGCGTCGCGTGGGGCTGCGACTTGACGTACGATTATGTGAAAATCAACGCCAGCTATCGGACGTAAGGGGAGAGAAAGATGGGGAAAACGGTCGTCATCAAATGCGGCGGCAGCGTGCTCGATGAGCTGTCTCCCGCCTTTTTTGCCAGCGTGAAAATGATGCGGGAACAAGGGATGGATGTCGTCATCGTCCACGGCGGCGGGCCGGAAATCGGGCAAATGTTGAAAAAACTGGCGGTGCCGAGCGAGTTTGTCAACGGTTTGCGGAAAACGACGAAAGAGGTGCTTGCCGTTGTGGAAATGGTGCTCTCCGGCAAAGTGAACAAACAGCTTGTGGCGATGCTCAGGCAGAACGGCTTGCCGGCGGTCGGCGTTTCCGGCGTGGACGGGGGGCTGCTTGAAGCTGAACCGATTGACTTTGCCAAACTTGGCTATGTCGGCCGTGTGAAAACGGTTCGCTCCCGTCTTTTGCGCACGCTGCTTGAGGCGGGCTACATTCCGGTCGTTTCGCCGCTTGGCATCGACCAAAGCGGGCAAACATACAACATTAACGCCGACACGGCGGCTGGGGCGGTCGCGGCCGCCATCGGCGCCAGCCAGCTCGCGTTTGTGACGAACGTGCCCGGCATTTTGCAAGACGGCGCGCTCGTGGCCGAGGCGACGGCGGAAACGATTGAACGACTGATCGAAGACGGCGTCATCACTGGCGGGATGATTCCGAAAGTGAAAGCGGCGCTGTCCGCCTTGTCCGATGCGCTGCCCGAGGTGATGATCGTCAGCGGCAAAACGCCGTTTTACCAGAACGGAACATGGCACGGGACAACGATTCGCAAAGAAGTGGGGGTATATTTATGAGCGCGCTGTTTCCGACATACAACCGTTGGAAGATCGCCGTCCAAGCGGCGGAAGGGACGGTTGTGACCGATGTAAATGGAAAACAATATCTCGACTTTGTCTCCGGCATTGCCGTCTGCAATCTCGGCCATCGCCATCCGCACGTCCAAAAGGCGATTGAAAAGCAGCTGAATCAATATTGGCACGTATCGAACTTGTTTACGATTCCCGTTCAAGAAGAGGTCGCGTCCTTGCTTGTCGCCCACAGCGCCGGCGACTGCGTCTTTTTCTGCAATAGCGGAGCCGAGGCGAACGAAGCGGCGCTGAAGCTGGCGCGCAAACATACCGGACGACACAAAGTGATCACGTTTTCCCAATCGTTTCACGGCCGGACGTTCGCGACCATGGCCGCGACCGGGCAGGAGAAAGTGCATAGCGGTTTTGGTCCGCTGCTTCCGGAATTCATTCACTTGCCGCTGAATGATGTCGACGCTCTCAAGCAGGCAATGAACGAAGAAGTGGCCGCGGTGATGCTTGAGGTCGTCCAAGGGGAAGGGGGCGTCCGCCCGGTTGACCCGGCGTTTTTGCAAATAGCGGCGGAGCTGTGTCAACAGCATGGGGCGCTTCTGATCATTGACGAAGTGCAAACCGGCATCGGCCGGACCGGAAAGCCGTTTGCTTACCAGCATTTCGGCGTGGAGCCCGACATCATCACCGTGGCGAAAGGACTTGGCAGCGGCATTCCGGTTGGTGCGATGATCGGCAAAGCGTTTTTGAAAGAGTCGTTTGGGCCTGGCGTGCACGGGTCGACGTTTGGCGGCAACCCGATCGCGATGGCCGCTGCCAAGGCGACGTTAGAAGTTGTGTTCGATTCGGTATTTTTGCAAGAAGTGCAGGAGAAAGGCAGCTATTTGCTTGAGCGCCTCAATGACGCGCTCGCCCCGCTTGACATCGTCAAGGACGTGCGCGGGCTCGGGCTGCTTGTCGGGATCGAGTGCCAAACGGACGTCGCACCGCTGTTGCCATTGATTCATGAAAACGGCTTGCTTGTCCTCTCGGCGGGGCCGAAGGTGATCCGCCTGCTGCCGCCGCTTGTGGTGACGAAAGCGGAAATCGATGAAGCGGTGGACATTTTAACAAACGTGTTGAACAACGCCAACGCCTCAGCCGTCTTGTAAACGGACGGCCGACGGCTTAATTTTTATTCCTGTTCATGCATAAAAATTCTTGAACGGTTATAAAAACTCAAACGATGAGGTGGCGCCAATGAAAGCGTACTTGCATGTGGCGAGCGGAAAAACGTTCAGCGGCGAACTCGCCGCTCCGCTTGAAGAAAAGGTGAGCGGGGAGATCGTTTTTTTCACTGGCATGACCGGTTATCAAGAAGTGTTGACCGACCCGTCGTATAAAAACCAAATCATCGTCTTTACGTACCCGCTGATCGGCAATTATGGCATTAACGAAGACGATTTTGAAAGCAAGCGGCCGCACGTCGAAGCGGTCGTCGTCTACGAAGCGAGCGGCACAGGATTTCATTACGGGGCGAAATACAGCTTGGCGGAATACTTGCAGCATTGGAACATTCCGCTTCTCACGCACGTGGACACGCGCGCCCTTGTGAAAGAAATCCGCACCGCTGGGACGATGATGGCGGAATTAAGTTTGTCGCCGATTCCAGCAGTTGCTGATGAGGAAGCGGCGTTTCCAGTGCGCGCGGTGTCAACGAAAACGATCGAAACATACGGCCATGGCGACCCGCATTTGGTGCTCATCGATTTTGGCTATAAAAAGTCGATTTTGCAGTCGCTCCTTGCACGCGGCTGCCGGGTGACGGTCGTGCCGCATGATACGGCGCCGGAAGCGATTGACGCGCTGAAACCGGACGGGCTTGTCCTCTCGAACGGCCCGGGCGATCCGAAACAGTTAAGCCATCAGCTTCCCGCTATCCGTCAGCTTATCGACCGGTATCCGACGCTTGCGATCTGCCTTGGCCATCAGCTTGTCGCCTTAGCGTACGGGGCGGATACGGAAAAACTCCGCTTCGGGCACCGCGGCGCCAATCAGCCGGTGTGGGACGCCGTGAAGCAAAAAGTGATGATGACATCGCAAAATCATAGTTACGTCGTCAAAGAGGAAAGCTTGGCGGGCAAGCCGTTTGACATCCGCTTCATCAACGTCAACGACGGCTCGGTCGAAGGCATCGTCCATCGCCATAAACCGATTTTGTCGGTGCAATATCACCCGGAGGCGCATCCGGGGCCGCAAGATACCGGCTATATTTTCGACGAATTTTTGCAAACCGTGTTCAAGGGAGAGAACGTGTATGCCTAAAGATTCTTCGCTTCAGTCGATTCTCCTGATCGGGTCGGGGCCGATTGTCATCGGCCAGGCCGCCGAGTTTGATTATTCCGGCACACAAGCGTGCATCGCCTTAAAGGAAGAAGGATATCGCGTCATTTTAGTGAACAACAATCCGGCGACGATCATGACCGATGAAGTTCATGCCGATGCCGTGTATTTTGAACCGCTCACCGTCGATGCGGTCGAAGCGATTATTGCCAAAGAACGCCCGGACGGGCTGCTCGCCACGTTCGGCGGCCAGACAGGGCTCAACTTGGCGTTTCAGCTGCATGAAGCCGGCGTGCTTGAAAAGTATGGGGTGAGACTGCTCGGAACACCGATTGAAGCGATCAAGCGCGGGGAAGACCGCGAAGCGTTCCGCGCGTTAATGCATGAGCTTGGCGAACCGGTGCCGGAGAGCGAAATTGTCACAAGCGTCGAGGAAGCGGTCGCGTTTGCCGAACAAATCGGTTTTCCGATCATTATTCGTCCCGCGTATACGCTCGGCGGGACGGGCGGCGGCATTGCCGAAAACATGGAGCAGTTTCTCGCGCTCGTGGAAAAAGGGCTGGCCGAAAGCCCGATCAGCCAATGTTTGATCGAACGGAGCGTCGCCGGGTTTAAAGAAATTGAATACGAAGTGATGCGCGACCAGTCGAATACGTGCATCACGGTTTGCAATATGGAAAACGTCGATCCAGTCGGCATCCATACGGGCGATTCGATCGTCGTCGCACCGTCGCAGACGTTGACCGATGAGGAGTACCAAATGCTCCGTTCGTCGGCGGTGAAGATCATTTCCGCATTAGGGATCATCGGCGGCTGCAACATTCAGTTCGCCCTTGACCCGAACAGCAAACAATATTACTTAATCGAAGTCAACCCGCGCGTCAGCCGCTCGTCAGCGCTCGCCTCGAAAGCGACCGGCTACCCAATCGCCCGCATTGCGGCGAAGCTGGCGGTCGGCTATACGCTCGCGGAACTCGTCAATCCGGTGACGAAAACGACGTACGCCAGCTTCGAGCCGGCCTTGGACTACGTCGTCGTCAAGTTTCCGCGCTTGCCGTTTGACAAGTTCCCGCACGCGGACCGGAAGCTCGGTACGCAAATGAAAGCGACCGGGGAAGTGATGGCGATCGATCGCAATATGGAGCGGGCGTTCCAAAAAGCGGTGCAGTCGCTCGAAGGAAAAAACAACGGACTGTTTTTGCCGGAGCTTTCGGCGAAAACGAATGACGAGCTGAAACAGCTGCTTGTCGACAAAGACGACCGCCGCTTTTTCGCCATTTTGGAACTGCTCCGCCGCGGGGTGGCGGTCGAAGCCATTCACGAATGGACGAAAATCGACCGCTTTTTCCTTGCTTCGTTCGAACGGCTCGTGGCGCTCGAAAAACAGGCGGCAGCCACCACGATCGATACGATCGATGAGCCGACGTTGCGCTTCTTGAAAGAAAAAGGGGCAAGCGACGCCTTTTTGGCCGAAACGTGGGGCGTGACGGAGCTTGATGTGCGCAACAAGCGGAAGGAACTTGGCATCGTGCCGTCATACAAAATGGTCGACACGTGCGCGGCCGAATTTCATTCGGAAACGGATTATTACTACTCGACCTATTTCGGCGAAGACGAGCGGAAGAAAGCGAGCGGCAAGGAGAAAGTGCTGATCATTGGAGCCGGACCCATTCGCATCGGCCAAGGCATTGAGTTTGACTACAGCTCCGTTCATAGCGTGTTCGCCTTGCAAAAAGAAGGCTATGAAACGGTGATGATCAACAACAATCCGGAAACCGTCAGCACGGACTTTGCCGTCGCCGACCGCCTTTACTTTGAGCCACTTACCTTAGAGAGCGTCTTGGATGTCATTGAAGCGGAACAAATCAAGCATGTCATCGTTCAGTTTGGCGGACAGACGGCGATCAATTTGGTCAAAGGACTCGAAGAAGCAGGTGTGCCGCTGTTGGGCGTCACGTACGATATGATTGACCAGCTTGAGGATCGCGATCGTTTTTACCAGTTGCTTGAGGAGCTTGACATCCCGCACGTACCGGGCTTGATGGCGAACAACGCCGAGGAGCTCGCCGCCAAAGCGGCCGAGATCGGCTGCCCGGTGCTGCTTCGCCCGTCGTATGTCATCGGCGGCCGCGGCATGTTTATCGTCCATAGCGAGGCGCAACTCGCCGCTTTGATTGAGCAAGGCGAGTTGACATATCCGATTTTGATCGATGCGTATTTGGACGGGAAAGAGGCGGAGGCCGACATCGCCACGGATGGGACGGACATTTTACTGCCGACGATTATCGAACATGTCGAAAAAGCCGGCGTCCACTCCGGCGACAGCTATGCTTGGCTGCCGGCGCAGACGCTCACAGACGAAGAAAAAGCGAAAATCATCGACTATGCGGGCCGGATTGCGAAAAAACTTGGCTTTAAAGGAATCATGAACATTCAATACGTCATTGCGGACGGCAATGTATACGTCCTTGAAGTGAACCCGCGCGCGAGCCGGACGGTGCCGATCGTCAGCAAAACAACCGGTGTGCCGCTTGCGCAAATTGCGACAAAGTTATTGCTTGGGAAATCACTCGTCGACATCGTTGACGAAAAAGCGCGCGGATTGGCGGTCATGCCGTACGCCGTGTTAAAGTATCCGGTCTTTTCGAGCCATAAGCTGCCGGGGGTTGACCCGATGGTTGGACCGGAGATGAAATCGACCGGTGAAGGCATCAGCATCGCCGCGACGAAGGAAGAAGCGGCGTACAAAGCGTTTTACGCGTACTTGCGAAAGAAAGCAAACGCCAATGAAATGTATGTGATTGGCGGCATCGATGAGACGCTGGCCGCGGAAATCGAAGCGAAACAGCTTGTGATCGTGTCAGATGTCCCGTTTGCCGATTGGGTGAAGCGCGACACGGCGCTCGCGGTGATCAACTTGGGCAAAGAGGAAGACGAGGCAAACAAACGAATGACTGCGTTGTCCCGACAATTGCTCGTCTTCACGGAACGAGAGACATTGAAGCTCTTTTTGCAGGCGCTCGATGTCGATCAGCTCGATGTGCAGCCGATCCACGGCTGGTTGGAAAAGAAAAAACAGGCAGAACAGGCGGTGATCGCATGAATGCAATCCTATCGTTAAAAGGGAGAGATTTTTTAACGCTGCTCGATTTTTCGACGGAAGAAATTATGGACTTGTTGGCGCTCGCAGCCGATTTAAAAGCGAAACAAAAAGCCGGCGTGCCGTATGCGCCGCTTTCTGGAAAAACGATGGCGATGATTTTTGAAAAGCCGTCGACGCGCACGCGCGTGTCGTTTGAAGTCGGCATGATCCAGCTCGGCGGCCAGGCGATGTATTTAAACGGCAACGATTTGCAGCTCGGCCGCGGCGAAACGATTGCGGATACGGCGCGCGTCTTGTCCCAATATGTCGATGTCATTATGATCCGGACGTTTGCCCATCAAAAAGTCGAGGAATTGGCCGAATATGCGTCCGTTCCGGTCATCAACGGCTTGACGGACGACGATCATCCGTGCCAAGCGCTGGCGGATTTGTTGACGATTTACGAAGTGAAGAAAACGTTCCAAGGCGTCAAACTCGCCTATGTCGGCGACGGCAACAACGTCGCCAACGCCTTGCTTGCGGCGGCGGCCAAGGTCGGGATGGATATCGCCATTGCCTGTCCGCCGGGCTATGAGCCGAAGGCGGAATACGTCGAGGCGGCGCGCCAGATCGGCGAGAAAACCGGAGCAACAGTTGTTGTGACGCACGACCCGCTTGAGGCAGCGGCGGGAGCCGATGCGATTTATACGGACGTATGGACGAGCATGGGCCAAGAAAGCGAAAGCGCCGAGCGGTTTCAAGTGTTCCAGCCGTACCAAGTGAATGAAGAGCTCGTCAAAGCGGCGAAGCCGGATTACCTCTTTTTGCATTGCCTGCCGGCCCATCGCGGCGAAGAAGTGACGGCCGGCGTCATGGACGGCCCGAACTCGGTCGTATTTGAGCAGGCTGGCAACCGGCTTCATGCCCAAAAAGCGATTTTAGTGTCGATCCTATAGGAAAAAGGAATTCCCGTTTCGGGAGTTCCTTTTTCGCTCTTCGCAAGGAAAAGGATTTCCATGAGGAAAAAACGTTTTTATTGTGAACGGCTTGACGCTCCGTGTGCGGCGGCCCCATCATTTCCCTTCTTATGAACAGCGGCGAAACCGGGAATGATAACAAATGCAATCGAAGCAAGGGGGATGAAACAAATGGGCCAACCGCGCCATTTCAAACCAGGGGATAAAGCGCCGAACAACGGCGTGTACATTGAAATCGGCGAAACGGGCGACAACGTAAAACACCCGAAAAAGCTGAAACTGAAAGCCGGCGATACGTTCCCGGAAACGTCGAACCATAATCGGCATTGGACGTATTTGCGTAAACCGTGAAGCACAACAAAAGCCATTCCAAGTATGGAGTGGCTTTTGATTTGCCGTGCGCTTCGCGATCGGCTATAATGATTTATAGTCAAAGAAGGTCAAATGGAGGGAACGGCATGGACGCAAGCCGTTTGACGGAAAAACTGCAAGAGGCGCTGATGGCGGCGCAGTCGCTCGCCAAAGAACGACATCATCAACAGCTTGATGTCGAGCATCTCCTGATTGCGCTGCTCGAACAAGAAGGCGGCCTGGCGCCGCGGCTCGTGGAGCTTTCCGGCGCCGACAAGGAAAAGGCCGTTGACTGGCTTCGCAGCCAGCTTCGCCAAAAGCCTGAAGTGCATGGGGCGGACGGGCAGCTGTATGTTGCGCCCGCCTTAGCGCGGCTGCTTGAGGAAGCCGAAGCGGAAGCGAAGAGAATGCAAGACGAGTACATATCGGTCGAACATGTGCTGCTCGCGTTGCCTCATGGCGCTGAGTCGGTCGCTCGGCAGCTGGCGTCGTTTGGACTGACGAAGGAAGCGCTATTAGCGGCAGTGAGAAACGTAAGGGGGAATCAACGCGTGACGAGTCCACATCCGGAAGCAACCTATGAAGCATTGGCAAAATACGGGCGCGACCTTGTCGCGGAAGCGAAAGCGGGGAAAATCGACCCGGTCATCGGCCGCGACAGTGAAATTCGCCGCATCATCCGCATTTTGTCGCGAAAGACGAAAAACAACCCGGTGTTGATCGGCGAGCCGGGCGTCGGGAAGACCGCTATTGTCGAAGGGCTCGCTCAACGCATCGTGCGCAAAGACGTCCCGGAAGGGCTGAAAGACAAAACGATTTTCGCTCTTGATATGAGCGCGCTCGTCGCCGGAGCAAAGTTTCGCGGTGAATTTGAAGAACGGCTGAAAGCGGTGTTAAACGAAATCAAAAAAAGCGACGGCCGCATCATATTGTTCATTGACGAGCTGCATACGATCGTCGGCGCCGGCAGAGCGGAAGGGGCGATTGACGCCGGCAATATGCTCAAGCCGATGCTTGCCCGCGGCGAGCTGCGCTGCATCGGGGCGACGACGCTTGATGAGTACCGGCAATACATCGAAAAAGACCCGGCGCTCGAGCGCCGCTTCCAACAAGTGCTTGTCCAAGAGCCGAGCGTCGAGGACACGATTTCGATTTTGCGCGGATTGAAAGAGCGGTATGAAGTGCACCATGGAGTGAAAATCCACGATCGCGCGCTCGTCGCGGCCGCCGTTTTGTCCGATCGTTACATCTCTGACCGCTTTTTGCCTGACAAAGCGATCGATTTGGTCGATGAAGCGTGCGCGACGATCCGGACGGAAATGGAATCGATGCCGTCGGAGCTGGACGAAGTGATGCGCCGCGTCATGCAGCTTGAAATTGAAGAGGCGGCCTTAAGCAAAGAAACGGATGAAGCGAGCCGCGAGCGGCTTGCGGCATTGCAAAAAGAACTTGCCGATTTGCGTGAAAAGGCGAACGCCATGAAAGCGCAATGGCAAAAAGAAAAAGAGGCGCTTGACCGCGTCCGCCGTTTGCGCGAGGCGCTCGAGCGGGCAAAACGCGAACTGGAAGAGGCGGAAAACGAGTATGATTTAAACAAGGCGGCGGAGCTTCGCCATGGCCGCATTCCGCAGTTGGAAAAGCAACTCAAACAGCTCGAGCAAGAAATCAGTGAGCAAAGTGAAGGGAAATTGCTGCGCGAGGAAGTGACGGAAGAAGAGATTGCCGAAATCGTGTCGCGCTGGACGGGCATTCCGCTCACCCGCCTCGTCGAGGGAGAGAGGGAAAAGCTGCTTCGCCTTCATGAATTGCTGCATAGACGGGTCATCGGTCAAGACGAAGCGGTCGAGCTTGTCGCTGACGCCGTCTTGCGGGCGCGGGCCGGCATGAAAGACCCGAACCGCCCGATCGGATCGTTTTTGTTCCTCGGACCGACCGGCGTCGGCAAAACGGAACTGGCCAAAGCGCTCGCCGAGGCGCTGTTTGACAGTGAGGAGCAACTCATCCGTCTTGACATGTCCGAGTATATGGAAAAACACGCCGTCTCCCGCTTGATCGGAGCGCCGCCTGGCTATGTCGGCTATGAGGAAGGCGGCCAGCTGACCGAGGCGGTGCGGCGCAAGCCGTATTCCGTTCTGTTGTTCGATGAAATCGAAAAAGCTCATCCGGAAGTGTTCAACATCCTGCTGCAGCTGCTGGATGACGGACGGCTCACCGATTCGCAAGGGCGGACGGTCGACTTTAAAAACACGGTCGTCATTATGACGTCGAACATCGGCTCGCCGCTGTTGTTGGAAAACAAACATGGCGACATCGATGAAGAAACGCGCAAACAAGTGTTTGACCAACTGCGCGCCCATTTCCGCCCAGAATTTTTAAACCGGATCGACGATATCGTCTTATTTAAGCCATTGTCGATGAATGAAGTGAAAGGCATTGTCGAAAAGTTCGCCCGCGAGCTGTCGGGCCGTTTGGCCGATCGGCATATCGAACTCGTGCTGACCGAAGCGGCGAAGCAATACATCGCCGAAGCGGGCTTCGACCCAGTATACGGCGCCCGCCCGCTCAAACGGTTTATGCAAAAGCAAATCGAAACGCCGCTTGCGAAAGAGCTGATCGCTGGGCGGGTGAAAGATTACAGCACCGTCACGGTCGATGTTGACAACGGGCGGATCGTCATTCGTCCGTCGGCGTAAACGAGCCGAAGGGGCGCCGCCGACGCGGAGAGACGTGCTTCTTGTTTGCCGGGGTTGATCGCATCGTTTGAGCATGGGCGGAAAACACAAGTCTAGATCAATCGGGATGGAATGCTCCTCCACTTACCCTATATAGGTGTTGAAGTGGGGGGATTCTCGGTTAGAGATGACAAAAAACAACGCCTTGGGACTTTCACCTCAAGGCGTTGTCTTATGAAGCGAATGATCAATGATGGTGATCCCCGGCCGGCTCGTCCGGAATCAAGGCTGCAATCACGAAGACTAAGATCGTCACGATGACGCCAAGCAAAGCACCGGTCGCGAAGTGATAGCCGATCCCTTGCATCGAGCCCATGACGTACGTTGCCATTTGCACGAGCAAAAACGTCCAAAAAAACGTCCAAAACAAGCGCATCTTTGTTCCTCCCATCTTCTCGTCATTCCTTTTCTTATCTTATCACAATTTGTCGCGTAGGCATATACCCGGACGTTTTTTTTGGCCGCGCATATCGTATACTGTACCATTATGCATTGCCAAACAAGGGTGAATGGAAACGATGGCAGGACAACGGCGGTTTTTTCAACTCGATGAGCAATGGTGCATCGTTCACGTGCCGGAGCGCCCAAATGGGTTTGCCCTTTTTTTAATGGGCGACGGCGACCATTTTGTGAACGAACAGACGAGTTTTTGGCTCGAGCATCCGGGGCGGCGCCAATGGCTGGAAGATTGGTTGGAACGCGGATACACGGTCTTTTCGTCCCATTTGTACGGCCGGCATTGGGGAAGTCCGAAAGCGGTCCGGCTGGCGCGCCAGCTCATTTACTCGGTGTTGAAAAGCGAAATTGTGAACCAGCGCATCTATATCGTTGCCGAAGGAATGGGCGCGCTCGTTGCCTTGCAACTGCTTGGCGCCATGCCAAGTCAAATCCGCGCCGTCGCCATGATCAACCCTTGCCTTGACGTACGCGCCCAGCTTGACTATGAACAGGAACATCCATTCGTGTACCGGCGGATGGTGAAGGAAATCGCGACTGCCTATGGCTTGAAAGAAGAGGAGGTGCTGGAGGCTGTTCCGTCCCTCTTTCTCAGTCCTCATGACGTTCCGGTGACGATTTGGCAGCTGGCCGGAGTGAGCCCGTATCCATCCGCCTTGCATAGCCGTAAATATGAACAATGGATGAAAACGACAAACAACCGGGTGCGCGTCGTTTACGAGCTGCCGGAGAAACGGCGCCAACTGGCTCGGCAAATCGGGCAATTTTTCTGCCAATACAATGAACTCCCGTAAACGACAAGGGCAGACGCATCGACCGGTGCGTCTGCTATTTTTTCAATAAGTCGACGAGCGAGGTGATCTTTTTCACGAGCGGTTTTAATTGTTGCAATGAGTCGGCTAGCGTATTGACGTTTTCAAACAGCTTCATGAAATCGATGTTCGGCAGTAAAGGCTGCTCTGCCCCGTTCCCTTGATCTTCGCGCTCGCCGGTTGCGCGAGAAGGAAAAGATCCGAACATTAGGCGGGAAAAACGGTCTTGTCGTTCGCGATGTTGTTCTCGTGCTTCGCCGTTGGCCATGGGCGATCCTCCCTTTCATGCGATGGTTGCTCGTATTTGTATTGTATGGCAGAAAGGAAAAAGCGGTTTGGACAAATGCCTTAGGGGCACGGAAAGCGCTGGTTCAACTTTCGTTTTCTATTGCGCATCCACGCTCTTTCGGCTAAAATTAGTACCAAGTAATAATAATTGGTGATGTAGACTGATTGTACATTCAAGTTTGGTTGTCAGCGCGAGCGTTTTTTTCATTTTGGGAAAGAAAGAGGAGATGGATGATATGGGAGCAGGAATTATCGGGGTCGGCCGCTATGTGCCGGAAAAAGTGTTGACCAACTTTGATTTGGAAAAAATGATGGATACATCGGATGAATGGATCCGGACGCGCACAGGGATTGAGGAGCGCCGCATCGCTCCGGATGACATCGATACGTCCGATATGGCGTATTTTGCCGCAGAAAAGGCGCTTCAAGACGCTGGCATGGAGGCGAAGGACATTGATCTCATTTTAGTTGCCACCGTCACTCCGGACCGTCCGTTTCCGTCGGTCGCTTGCATGCTTCAAGAGCGGCTTGGCGCCGTCAACGCCGCTGCGCTTGATATTAGCGCTGCCTGCGCGGGGTTTATGTACGGGATGGTCACGGCCGCCCAATTTATTGACACAGGCGCCTACAAGTATATATTAGTAGTGGGGGCAGACAAACTATCGAAAATCACCGATTGGACCGACCGCAACACGGCGGTGCTGTTCGGCGACGGCGCCGGAGCGGTCGTCATGGGTCCGGTGTCGCCCGGGCGCGGGATTTTATCTTTCGAATTAGGAGCTGACGGAACAGGAGGAAAACATTTATACAAAGACGAATATATCGTCATGAACGGCCGTGAAGTATTCAAGTTCGCCGTCCGGCAAATGGGAGAATCAAGCGTGCGTGTGCTTGAAAAAGCCGGGCTCACGAAAGACGATGTCGACTTTCTCATTCCGCATCAAGCGAACATTCGCATCGTCGAAGCGGCCAGACAGCGGCTCGAGCTGCCGGAAGAGAAAATATCGACAACCATCCGTCGATATGGCAACACGTCGGCCGCATCCATTCCGATTTCGCTTGTCGAAGAGTTGGAAGCGGGCAAAATCCATGACGATGATCTCATCATTATGGTCGGATTCGGCGGCGGGCTGACGTGGGGCGCGATCGCTTTGCGCTGGGGCCGTTAACGGCACGTATATTATCGAAATAAAAGGAGAGACGGAAACGATGGAAAAAAGACGAGTCGTCGTGACAGGCATAGGCGCCGTCACCCCGCTTGGGAATGACGCAGAAACGACGTGGAAAAACATTATCGCCGGCCAGTCCGGCATCGACATTGTCACCCGCGTCAATCCGGACGATTTTCCGGCGAAAGTGGCGGCGGAAGTGAAAGACTTCGATCCGTCGCTGTTTATCGACCGCCGCGAGGCGCGGAAGATGGACCGATTTACCCAATTCGCCGTCGTTGCGGCGCTCATGGCGGTCAAAGATGCCAATCTCGACATTAATGAAAGCAACGCTGAACGGGTCGGTGTTTGGATCGGTTCTGGCATCGGCGGCATGGAGACGTTTGAACAGCAGTTTGAGATTTTCCAGCAGCGCGGTTATCGCCGAGTGAGCCCGTTTTTCGTGCCAATGATGATCCCGGATATGGCCGCTGGGCAAGTATCGATCATCCTCGGAGCGAAAGGGATCAATTCGTGCACGGTGACCGCTTGCGCGACCGGGGCGAACTCGATCGGTGATGCGTTTAAAGTCATTCAGCGCGGCGACGCCGATGTCATGATCACTGGCGGGACGGAAGCGCCGATTACGAAAATGTCGTTCGCCGGTTTTTGCGCCAATACGGCTCTCTCAACCAATCCAGATCCAAAAACGGCGAGCCGCCCATTTGACAAAAACCGCGACGGTTTCGTCATGGGTGAGGGAGCAGGCATCGTTGTTCTTGAGGAATTGGAGCACGCGTTGCGCCGCGGCGCGAAGATTTACGCAGAAATTGTCGGTTACGGTGCGACCGCCGATGCGTACCATATCACCGCGCCGGCGCCGGGCGGCGAAGGCGGCGTGCGGGCGATGCGCCAGGCGCTTCAAGACGCTGGCTTGAAGCCGGAGGAGATCGATTACATCAACGCCCACGGCACGAGCACCGAGTATAATGATAAGTATGAGACGGCGGCGATCAAAGAAGTATTCGGCGATCATGCATATAAGCTCGCCGTCAGCTCGACGAAGTCGATGACCGGGCATTTGCTCGGGGCGACCGGCGCGGTGGAAGCGATTTTCTCCGTGCTGGCGATCCGCGACGGCATCATTCCGCCGACGATCAACTACGAAACGCCGGATCCGGAATGCGATCTCGACTATGTGCCGAATGAAGCGCGCAAGCAAGACGTGCGTGCGGTCTTAAGCAACTCATTTGGATTTGGCGGCCATAATGCGACATTGATTTTTCAAAAATATGCGTAATGGATGAAAAGGAGAGCCTTGGTTAAGCGGAGCCGAAAACGCGTGACTGACGGCGGTTTCGGTCCAGCGCCGGGCTCTCTTTTTTTGTTTTGTTTCACCGTCTTTTCCCTGCCGACATAACGTAGGAGAAAAGGAGGGAAAAGCGATGGGATTGCTTCCAACCGATCGATGGCTTGAAGAGGATGAAGGCGATCCGCTCCGGTTGTGCGCGAGGTTGGCGCCGCTTTTTGGCAAGATGCCGGCGCGTGAGATTTACAGCTATTTACGGCTGTATGGCATGTACCGAAGCACTCGGCAGGCCGAGCGGCTTTTGCCGGAGATGAAAGAGCGCCGTCTTTGGGAACGTCTTGGCCGTTTGTACGAACGGCAACGGGGGATATGGAAGGGACCGGACGTTCCGGTATTTTTGCTGCCGGCCGATGACGAAAACCGGAAGCTTGCGCGCGAATTCCAAGGAAAAGGCGGGGTGGCGTTTGCCGATAAATTGTTTTTCTTCTTGCTGCCTGATCATTGCGACGAGGAGATCGCCGCGTTGGTGGCGCATGAATACAACCATGTATGCCGTCTCAAGCAGTTGCCGAACGAAGGCGAAGATGCGACGTTGCTGGATGCAGTCGTTATGGAAGGATTGGCGGAGCATGCGGTCGCCGAGACGGTCGGCGTCAAGCAGTGCGCGGTCTGGACGAAGTATTACACCGATCGAGAGATTGAACGGTTTTGGCGGCGTTATATTGTCCCGAACCAACATTTGCCCGTTTCGCACCCACATACTTCCCGCATTTTGTACGGACTTGGATGGCATCCGAAAATGGGGGGCTATGCCGTTGGGTATGCCATCATCCGTCGTTGCCTAGAAAGAGGATATTCGCTCGCCCAATTGATGACGATGGAAGCGAAAGACATCGCGGAGTTGGCGGGCTTTTCAGGCAAACAGCAAGGAGCGTCTTAGCTCGAAACCGCATGGCGACCGCCGCTGTCCGGTTATCACAAGAATCTTAGGGACATCGGGCGCAAACAGGCATGTTGTCCATGGCGCCGACATATATGTAGAACAAGGACGTGGACAAGAAGGAAGGGAAAGCCCGGTGGTCCGCCTGTTTTTTTATTTGGTCGGTTTCGGTTTTTCGGTCGTCGGCGGCATGATGGTGATCGCCTATTTGAACATCATCACTCCAGAGCGCGGTTTTAGCGAATACTTATCTTATATTTCGACAAGGGTGGAATGCTATTTATTCCCTATTGGCCTTCTTTTGATGTGGGGGAGCTTGACGTTTCCAAGCCGCAGCCCCTAGAGGGGAAAAGAGGACGAAATGGAATAAAATTCTCCCCCTCTGCCTATACTGATGGACAAACACGTCTGGAAGTGAGGGGTCTCGCATGCTTTATCTGCACGACATTTGGGTCAACTGGTTTGAAGGAGAAGAGAACGGATACAACGTCTGCCATTTCCATGAATGGCGCAAGGACGATCAAATCGAGCTGCTCGACCAAGTGCCGCTGTTAAAAGTATCCCCGGCCCTGTTTCATTACATTGAAAACAGCTTGTCCGATCTTCCAAAACCGCTGCTAGACGATGTGCATCAGAAGGCGTATGTCCGCAAAAACCATGAACGCATTCAGCTGGACTATTGTTTCGTTGTCACGGACGGCGCCGGCGTTTTGGCTGTCGATACAATCGGTTATCAAATCCCGATTCGCAAAAGCCGTCTCATTCCGCGTCAGGAACAACTCGTCTACGAAATGGCGGCCGAAGCGGAGGAACGGGACTATCCGCTGCAGAGGTATGAAAAAGAATACCACATTTTATCGCCGGCTCCGGAACTGATGTGCGGACTCACGCGCAAAGAGCGGCAGTTGAAACAGCTGTTGTTTATGGCGCTTGACCAGCTTTATTCGACAAAAAATACTGCCCAGATGCGCTATTGGTATACGGAATGGGCGCCGGAAAAATACGCCGCTATTCAAAAAATGTCTTTTGATGAAGCGTGGGAACAATTGTATAACGAGACGAAATACGGGTGGTCCGAACGGCATGAGCAGCTGTGCGAAAACTTGATCAAAGGGCAGCCATTTTTCGAAAAACTGTGGGAAATGGAGCAAGAACCAAAAGTCAATTAAAAAACGGGCCAAGGCGATAGGCGCCAGCCCGTTTTTGTATGGCTTCGCTGGATGCGGCTATTTACCGCCGCCGCCCGAGCCCCATGGCTTGCTCCATTTTGCGCACCATTTCCGATGCAACCCGATTTGCTTTTTCCGCCCCTTCATCCAACACGCGGTCAAGCTCCTCGCTTTCCATCCAATGGTGATACCGCTCTTGAATCGGTCGAAGCGTTTCGATGACGACTTGAGCGAGGTCGGCTTTGAAGACGCCGTATCCTTTTCCTTCGTATTGCCGCTCCAACTCCTCGATCGATTGACCGGATAGCGTCGAATAAATATTGAGCAAGTTCGAAATGCCTGGCTTCGCTTCTTTGTCGTAGCGAATCGTTCCTTCCGAGTCGGTGACCGCGCTTTTGATCTTCTTCTCGATCGTTTTCGCATCGTCAAGCAGTGTGATGTACGCTTTCGGGTTGGGGTCGGATTTGCTCATTTTTTTCGTCGGGTCGACAAGCGACATGATGCGGGCGCCGACTTTCGGAATGCGCGCCTCAGGGATCGTGAACAGCTCGCCATACCGTTTGTTGAAGCGCTCGGCTAGATCCCGCGTCAATTCGATATGCTGCTTTTGATCATCGCCGACCGGGACGATGTCGGTGTTATAAAGCAAAATGTCAGCGGCCATCAGCGGCGGGTACGTGAGCAGTCCGGCGCTGACCGCCTCTTTGCCGGCCGATTTTTCTTTAAATTGCGTCATCCGCTCAAGTTCGCCGATATAAACGATGCACTGCAGCATCCAAGCGGCTTGAGCGTGCGCCGGCACTTCTGACTGGATGAACAACGTCGCTTGCGTCGGGTCGATGCCGACTGCTAAATACAAAGCGGCGAGGCGGCGGATGTTTTGCCGCAGTTCGTGTGGGTCTTGCGGAACGGTAATGGCGTGTTGGTCAACGATGCAAAAATAGCAGTTGTATTCATGCTGCAGCTCGACAAACTGCCGCAGCGCCCCGATGTAGTTGCCAAGGGTGATGACGCCGCTTGGCTGAATGCCGGAAAAAATGGTTTTCATCGATCTTCACTCCCTCAAGCAAAAAATAAAAAAGGCCCTGCCAGCCCTCTGATAGGGACGGTAGGACCGCGGTGCCACCCTACTTATTGCGCCGACAAGCGCAATCGCTCAGCCCATGCTTAGCGCATGGCCCCTTGTAACGCGGGGAAACGTCCTCGCCTACTGCGTCGCCGGTTCGGCGGGAAGCTCGAAAGCCCATTCCATATGGCTAGCCGCTTGTTCGCACCGTCCACAAGCTCTCTGAAGGCATCGCCCATATGTACTCTTCTTTCTCATCGCTCGGTTGATCCTAGATTTGCCTTATATTATACGGAAAACATTCAGCTGTTGCAACCTTATTGCACGGCATATCCGGCGGCAATCATCGCCAGAAACAGAAGCAGACCAGAAAAGAGAAGCGGATACGTGATGGCGAAACGCCGCGGACCGAGCAGCTCATCCGATTCATGTTCTGCTGCCGCTTCCTCAAGATACCGCTCCACCTTCGTTCGATTCCTGCGCAATCGGCGAAACCCGTATGCGAATCCGCTGAAAAACCCGCGTTCATAAACAAACAAAAGCCCGCCAAGCGACAGAGGCAAAAGGGAGAGCAAAAACGAAACGTTAATAAAGGCCACCGTGGTCCATGCTCCTTGCCCTATTACGATGAGTGCGCTCACCGCCAGCATCGCGGCGACGAGCCATCCAGTCCGCACAGCCGTTTGTTTCATGTCGTCTGTTCCCGCCTTTCCCTTCTCACTGCTTATTTTATCATAAATCATGTGGGCGGGAAGGTTGTCAAAATTATTAACAAAATTATATTGAAAAATATAGAAGAAACCTGGAAGTTCAGGAGAGATTTGCTTCGAAGCTGAGAGGAAGGGCAAAAAAATTATATTGTAAGCGTTTTCTTTTTTCTGTAGGCAGAAATTTTTTGTTTACAATTGTGGCAAAAGTCGTTACAATGCAGGTGTAAATGCAATCCGTCCTCATCCCGTTTGTAAGTAGTTTGAAATTTTTTTATTTAATAAAATAAAAAAATCCTTTTCAAATATACTAACACAGGATATAATAAGCGATGTAAGTACAATCTTCTGAAATCAAATGGTTCAGAAGATTTGTAATACGCTACATAAATTTTAAGGGGGGTTTTTTAGTGAAGAAGCGATTCTCTTTATTCCTCGTCCTGCTTCTCGCGCTGTCGACGTTTTTAGCGGCGTGCGGCGGAGGCAAGGACAACAACAACGCCCAAGGCGGCCAGGGCGGCGAAAAGCCGGCGGAGAAGAAGGAGCAGGTGCTGAACTTGCTTGAAACCCAAGAGATCCCGTCGCTTGATTCGGCGCTCGCCACTGATGCGGTGTCGTTCATCGTTTTGAACAACGTCATGGAAGGTCTGTACCGTTTAGGCAAAGACAACAAGCCGGTGCCAGGGATCGCGGAAAGCTATGAAGTGAGCCAAGACGGCAAAACGTATACATTCAAGCTCCGCAAAGATGCGAAGTGGTCCAACGGCGATCCGGTGACGGCGCACGATTTCGAATTCGCTTGGAAGCGCGTGCTTGATCCGAAGACGAAATCGGAATATGCGTACATTATGTACGACATTAAAAACGCGCAAGAAGCCAACACAGGCAAGGTGCCGCTTGACCAAGTCGGCGTCAAAGCCCTTGATGACTACACCCTTAAAGTCGAGCTGAAAAACCCAGTTCCGTATTTCGTCGGCTTGACAGCGTTTGGCACGTTTATGCCGCAAAACGAAAAATTTGTGAAAGCTCAAGGCGAAAAATACGGACTTGAAGCCAACACGACGCTGTACAACGGTCCGTTCGTGTTGAGCGAGTGGAAGCACGAACAAGGTTGGGTATATACGAAAAACCCGAACTACTGGGACAAAGACAACGTCAAGCTGGAAAAAGTCAATGTGAAAGTTGTGAAAGACACGGCAACGGCCGTCAACTTGTATGAAACAAAACAAGCGGACCGCGTCGGCTTGACGGCGGAGTTCGTTGATAAGTACAAAAACGATAAAAACTTCCATACGAAATTGGAACCGACGCTCTTCTGGCTGCGCATGAACACGAAAAAAGAACCGTTGAACAACGTCAATGCCCGCAAAGCGATTGCGATGGCAATCGACACGCAAGCGATGGTCGATACGCTGCTGAACAACGGTTCGATTCCGGCGAAGTTCACCGTTCCGAAAGACTTCGTCACCGGTCCGGATGGCAAAGACTTCCGCGATGTGAATGGCGATTTGGTCAATTACAATCCGGATGAAGCGAAAAAATTGTGGGAGCAAGCGAAAAAAGAGCTGGGCAAAGACAAATTTACGCTTGAACTGCTGAACTATGACACCGACAACGCGAAGAAAATCGGCGAGTATGTGAAAGCGCAGCTTGAACAAAACTTGCCGGGCTTGACGATCAACATTAAGCAACAACCGTTTGCACAAAAACTGAAGCTCGAAAGCAACATGCAATATGATTTGTCGTTCTCCGGCTGGGGTCCGGACTATCAAGACCCAATGACGTTCCTGCAGCTTTGGACGTCGACAAGCCCGCACAACGAAACAGGCTGGTCGAATCCTGAGTACGACAAGCTGATCAAAGACGCGCAAACGACGCTTGCCAACGATCAACAAGCTCGTTGGGATGCGATGCTGAAAGCAGAAAAAATCGTCTTTGAAGGAATGCCGATCGCTCCGCTGTACCAACGCGGCGCTGCGTATTTGCAACGCGAATACGTCAAAGATTTCGTCACGCACACGTTTGGCGCCGACTACAGCTTGAAATGGGCGTATATTGAGTAACCGTTCTCTTGAGAGATGCGGAGGAGAGTATATGCATAGGCATATACTCTCCTTTTGCCTGCCAAGGCGAAAAATGTCGAAAAACAACGAAGATTATAGAAAAGCAGAGGAGGTGCGGTCATGGCGCGGTATACGCTTCAGCGGTTCGTTTATATGATTATCACGTTGTTTATCATTGCTACGTTGACGTTCTTTTTAATGAAGCTGTTGCCTGGTTCGCCGCTGCAAAACCAAGAGAAATTAACGCCGGAACAGAAGGCGCTTATTTTAAAAGAGTACGGATTGGATAAGCCCGTGCCTGTTCAATACATTCAATATTTAGGGAATTTGTTGAAAGGAGACTTGGGGGTATCGTTCCAATATGACAACCGCCCAGTGACAGAGCTCATCAGCGATCGAATCGGCCCGTCGGCCCAGCTCGGGTTTCAGGCGATTGTTTTTGGGACGATCGTTGGGTTGATTCTCGGAATTGTCGCGGCGATTCGACATAATCATTGGGAAGATTACACAGCTACGGTCATTGCGGTGTTGGGCGCCTCGATCCCGTCGTTTGTGTTAGGGGGGTTTTTGCAATATTTTATCGCTGTGAAACTGCAATGGCTTCCGGTCGCCTTTTGGGAAGGCTTCAAATATACGATTCTCCCGACATTGGCGCTGTCTGTCGGGGTCATCGCCAGCATCGCCCGCTTTATGCGCACGGAAATGCTTGAAGTGTTAAGCTCTGACTACATTTTGACGGCTCGGGCGAAAGGGATCAGCCAGGCGGGGGTTATCATCAAGCACGCCATCCGCAACTCGCTTATCCCCGTCATTACCATTTTAGGACCGATGACCGTCAATTTAATGACGGGAACGCTTGTCATTGAGAAACTGTTTGCTGTCCCTGGTCTTGGAGAGCAGTTTGTCCGTTCGATTGAACTGAACGATTACCCGGTTATTATGGGAACGACGTTGTTTTATTCCGCCTTGTTGATTTTGGCAGTCTTTATCGTTGATGTGTTGTACGGGGTTGTCGACCCACGCATCCGGTTAGCGGGAGGGAAAAAATGATGGCGAAACAACAATACGAACAACTTTCACCGGAATGGTTTCAGCCCGCCCCGCCGAACGTCGGTGAGCAGGAAAAAATCAATCGTCCGAGCTTGACGTTTTGGCAGGATGCTTGGCTTCGCCTTCGGGAAAACAAGGCAGCGATCGTGGGGCTCGTGATGATTATCATTTTGACGCTCATGGCGATCATCGCCCCGATGGCGAGCGACCGGACGTATAAAGATCAAAACTTGCGGCATGCGAAACTTCCGCCGAAAATCCCGGTGCTCGAGCATGTTCATTGGCTTCCGTTTGACGGCCGGGATGCGAACGGCGTTGATGTGTATAAACAGCGCGGCGTGAAAGAGTACTATTGGTTTGGCACGGATGACTTAGGACGCGACTTGTGGGTGAGAACGTGGTATGGCACGCGCATCTCACTTTACATTGGTTTGCTGGCGGCGTTGATCGACTTATTGATCGGGATTGCGTACGGCGGCATTTCCGGCTACTATGGCGGCCGCGTCGACAATGTGATGCAGCGGATCATCGAAATTTTAAACGGCATCCCGTATTTAATTATGGTCATTTTGTTCATTTTGATTTTTGAGCCTGGAATCATTTCCATCACGTTGGCGATGGTCATTACCGGTTGGACGACGATGGCGCGGATCGTGCGCGGACAAGTGTTGAAATTAAAGAACATGGAATACGTGTTGGCGGCAAGGACGCTCGGAGCGCCGACATCACGGCTCATTTTCAAACATTTGATCCCGAACGTCATCGGCCCGATCATTATTACGACGATGTTCACGATTCCATCGGCCATCTTCACTGAGGCGTTTTTGAGCTTTATCGGCCTTGGCATCCGTCCGCCGGAAGCGTCGCTTGGCTCGCTTGTCAATGATGGATACAAATCGATCCAAACATATCCGCATTTGATGATTATTCCGGCGATTGTCATCAGCTTGCTCATTTTAAGCTTCAACTTGGTGGCAGACGGAATCCGCGATGCGCTTGACCCGAAAATGCGCAAATAACCGACGGAAGGGGTGAAACCGATGGAGAAAATTTTGCAGGTGAACGATTTGCATATTTCCTTTGACATCCACGCCGGTGAAGTGCAGGCGGTTCGCGGCGTCACGTTCGACTTGTATAAGGGAGAAACGCTGGCGATCGTCGGCGAGTCAGGGTCTGGGAAATCAGTGACTTCAAAAGCGTTGATGCGCCTGTTGCCGACACCGCCGAGCCGGAATTCATCATCGCCGATGAGCCGATTTCGGCGCTTGACGTTTCCATTCAGGCGCAAGTCGTCAACTTGCTGAAGCGCCTGCAGCGTGAAAAAGGGTTGACGTACTTGTTTATTGCCCATGACTTGTCGATGGTCAAATACATCAGCGACCGGATCGGCGTCATGTATTTCGGAAAAATGGTCGAGCTCGCCGAATCGGAAGAGCTGTACCGCAATCCGATCCACCCGTACACGAAGGCGCTCTTGTCGGCCATTCCGCTTCCTGATCCGGAAACGGAGCGGACGCGCAAGCGGATCGTTTACGACCCGGCGCAACATGGCTACAGAGATGGAGAGGAACTTGAATTCCGTGAAATTACGCCTGGCCATTTTGTGCTTTGTTCGGAGGAAGAGTATAAGCGGTATCGGGCGATGTATGCCTAGCAGAATAGAAAAGAGCGCTGCTCCTTCACTGCCGTGTGATGCGAACGGTGAAAGAGGCGGCGCCCAACTATGCGCCTGTTTTGGCGCGTTATTTTTTTCCCCCGACGACTTTCCATCCTTGTTGGATGCGGCGAGAGGCCTCGACATGCTTTCCACTTTTGTTTCGGCCGAACATCCGCTCTCCGATCGTGTTGCTGATGTTCCCCATCAATGCGGTGAGGGCGACGATCAATGCCGAAGCAATGGCAAAGTCGATGAAATAGCCGGCCATCGGTTCTTCCTCCCTTTTCCTCTTCTACTTTGATTGTAGAGGATTTTCCTTCACTTTGGAAGGGGAAAGAAAGAAAATTGCATTTATCATCGAAAAACTATATCTTTCTTGTCTGATGTATTGTATAATATATCATGTTAAAGTCATTTCAATTTGCAAACGATTGGCAAAGCGGCTGATCGCCAGACTGGCGTTCAGGCCGTGTCGCTATGCTGTCAGACGTCAAACCGGCATAGCGGTGCACGTCTGTCGTCTGACGGACGAGGGAAGCAAGGGATTCCTTGTCAAAAGGAGTGATCGAAGTGGTCAAGCTATACACATCACCGAGCTGCACGTCATGCCGGAAGGCGAAGGCGTGGCTCGAGAAGCACAATATTCCTTATGTCGAGCGCAATATTTTCTCTGAGCCGCTCACGGTCGAGGAGATTAAAGAGATTTTGCGGATGACGGAAACGGGGACGGATGAGATCATTTCCACCCGTTCGAAAGTATTCCAAAAGCTGAACATTAACTTGGAAGCTCTGCCGTTGCAAGACTTGTACGAACTCATTCAAAAAAACCCAGGCATTTTGCGCCGGCCGATCATCATTGATGAAAAGCGGCTCCAAGTCGGCTACAACGAAGATGAAATCCGCCGCTTCCTGCCGCGGAAAGTGCGGGCGTATCAGCTTCGTGAAGCGCAGCGGCTGGTGAACGGGTAATAAAAAAACTTCTACATGGTCTGCCATGTAGAAGTTTTTTATCATTTGCTTTATGCGGCGCGCGACCGGCGGTTGGCCGCCAAGCCGAGCAAAACGGCAAGAACGGCCGCCGCCATTGGAAACAGCGCCTCCCCATTCGGGGGGTAAAACGGGCGCAACCGCTCTTCGGCAGCGATCATCTTTCCAGCGGTGTACGCCAAGAGGGCGCCGCCGGCATAAATGAGAATCGGGAACCGTTCCATGGCATAAAGGATGATTTTGCTGCCTAAAATGATGATAGGAACGGAACAGAGAAAACCGAACACAACAAGTCCGATATGGCCTTGAGCCGCTCCAGCGATGGCGATGACGTTGTCAAGACCCATGGCGACATCGGCGGCGACGATCGTCTGGATAGCTTTCCAAAGCGACGGTTCGGCTTTGATCATAGTCGGTTTTTCGTCTTTTTGCCCGATCAGTTTCAAGGCGATCCAAAAGAGGACGACGCCTCCAGCGAGCTGCAAGAACGGAATCGTCAACAGCCAAACGACGGCCACCGTCAAGACAATGCGAACAGCGATCGCCAGCGCGGTGCCGACAATGATGGCCACATTCCGCTTTTGTTCCGGCAAGTTGCGGCTTGCTAGCGCAATGACAACCGCATTGTCCCCGCCAAGAATGACATCAATGCCGATAATCAGCAAGATGGAAACGATGTATTCATCCACCATAGGCGTCCCTCATTCCGTCCGTGTTCATCATCATTATAGTAGGGCATGGCCGGTTTCATAACCAATTTTTAAAAATGCGTTTTTTTATTTCCCTTCTTTCGCTTTTTATCATAAAATAAAAGTACAAGATCATAAGTTTTTATTTAAATAGTTTCAGGGGCACAATCCCTTCCTTTTTTATTTCTCTGTTTTAGAAGGGAGAGTTGAGAAAATGGAAATCGAACGCATCAACGAGCATACCGTGAAATTTTACATTTCATATGTTGATATAGAGGAGCGCGGCTTTGACCGCGAGGAAATTTGGTACAATCGGGAACGAAGCGAAGAATTATTTTGGGAAATGATGGATGAAGTTCATGGGGAAAGCGATTTTTCGCTCGATGGCCCGCTTTGGATCCAAGTGCAGGCGCTCGAAAAAGGGCTTGAAGTCGTCGTGACGAAAGCGCAGTTGTCTAAAGACGGAAGCAAGCTCGAGCTGCCGCTTCCAGAAGAGAAATGGCGCGAGTTTCCGCTGTCAGCTGATGAAAAGGTGGAATCGCTGTTCGGCCACCATTTCCACTTTGGTCAAAACGGGGACGCCGAGGAGAGAGAAGAGCAAGATGTCCTTCAATTCATCCTTTCGTTCAAGGATATCGAGGATGTCATTTCCTTGGCCCATCGCGCTGACTTCTCTGAGTTGTCGAACCGCCTGTTCCAATTTGAAGGCCGCTATTACTTGTTCGTCGAGTTTGACGAGCGCTACACCGAGCAGGAAATGGACAATATGCTCAGCCTTCTGTTGGAATACGGAAGCGATTCCCAGCTGACGATTTATCGACTTGAAGAATACGGAACTGAAATTATGGGCGACAATGCACTCGAAACGATCAAAACGTATTTTCCAGCCCCATAATGTTTCCATTCCGCCGATTTCGCCGCCAGAAATCGGCGTTTTCTACGTTAGCGGAAGAAAAACGGCCATCATGAAGAGCCGAGTGGAGGGGTTTTGTTGCGAAACACATCTAGAGTGGCGATTCTCGTCGTCATTGTCGGCGCGTTGCTGGCATTGACGAACGGGTTTTGGGAAGGGAAGCTGCTTGGTCTTTTCAGCGTATTGATGTCTTGTTCCGTCATCTTTATCGCGCTGGTCATTTCTCTTGAGAATCGAAAGCCGGCGCAGACGATTGCTTGGCTGGCGGTGCTGGGGAGCTTTCCGATTGTCGGTTTTTTGTTTTATTTATTGTTCGGACGCAACTACTGGCAACAACGGCGCTATAAAAAGAAAGCCGATTTTGATGAGGCGGTGCTGCTCAAGTTCCAAGAGCCGTCGCCGATTGCCGTCGAGCGGCTGCCGATGGCGCCCCATCAGCGTCCGCTTTTGCGCCTTGCTTATCGCATCGGCCAGCATCCGGTTTCACTCGCGTCGCAGACGGCGGTGTTGACCAACGGTGAGGAGACATTTTCGGCCATTTTTGCCGAACTGGAAAAAGCGGAACACCATATTCATTTAGAATATTATATCGTCCGTCATGATGAAATCGGTCAACAGTTGAAGCGCGTCTTGATGGAAAAGGCGCGCCAAGGGGTGCGCGTCCGTTTTTTGTACGACGCCGTTGGAAGCTGGAAGTTGTCAAACGCCTATATCGAGGAGCTGCGCGCGGCGGGAGTCGAGATGATCCCGTTTTCGCCAGTGCGCCTGCCGTTTTTAAGCAACCAGATCAATTTCCGCAATCACCGAAAGATCATTGTCATCGATGGAGGCGTCGGCTTTGTCGGCGGGCTGAACATCGGGGATGAGTATTTAGGAAAAAACAAATATTTCGGATTTTGGCGTGATACGCACTTATTGATCCGCGGTGAAGCCGTCCGGACGCTCCAGCTCATTTTTTTGCAAGATTGGTATTACATGACGGGGGAACGCTTGTTGACGCCGGACTATTTGTCGCCGCCGCTCATCGTCGAGGAAGGGCAAGGCGGGGTGCAGCTCATCGCCGGCGGTCCGGACCAAAAGTGGGAAGTGATCAAACAGCTGTATTTTGCCATGATTACGTCGGCGAAACAATCGATTTGGGTTGCCTCGCCGTACTTTGTGCCGGATGAGGACATTTTGACGGCGCTCAAAGTGGCGGCGTTAAGCGGCATTGACGTTCGCCTGCTGGCGCCAAAGCGTCCGGACAAAAAAATTGTCTTTTACGCTTCGCGCTCGTATTTTCCCGAGCTGCTCGAGGCTGGGGTGAAAATTTACGAGTATGAGAAAGGGTTTTTGCACAGCAAAGTCATCGTCGTCGATGGCGAGCTCGCCTCGATCGGCACGGCGAACATGGATATGCGCAGTTTTCATTTAAACTTTGAAGTGAACGCCTTTTTGTATTATACCGACAGCATTCATAAACTCGTCCGCGACTTTTTGGAAGATTTTCGCCACGCTTCCATGATCGATTACGAACAGTTTCAACAGCGCCCGTTCCGGGTGCGTGTCGCTGAATCGGTCTCCCGGCTGTTGTCGCCTCTGTTGTAACAAACCGCTTGTAACACCAGTCCGCCGAATCGGCGGACTTTTTTCGGCGCAATCTGGCTCAGGGCAGGAAAACCGGCGATGGTCGACGAATAAAAGGGAAGAACCGGACGGTTAAGGGGGAACAGCAGAGAACATCCCAGCTGCTCCCGCCCACAGGCAACCATTTTTCACTGGAAAGGAAGTGATCATGTTGTTTGTCGCTCTCTCAGCTGATGGCAGGCCGGTTTCGCTTGCCGGGGCGGAAAGATGGGAACGAGAGGGGCTGATGCGCCTGAAACGACAGGAACCGTTTTTTTGTCCCGCATGCCGTCAAGAAGTGGTGCTCCGATCGGGCCGCTACCGTTTGCCGCATTTCGCCCACCGCAAAGGGGCGACTTGCCCGGTCGAGCACGAGCCGGAGTCGGAGCGCCACTTAACCGGGAAGCGAGACTTGTTCGCGTGGCTCATTCGCCAAGGCACCGAGGCGAAGCTCGAGCCGTATTTGCCCGCCATCAAGCAACGTCCTGACGTATTGTTCCGCCATGGCCCTCACCTTTATGCCCTCGAATACCAATGTTCCACGATCGATGAATCGCTGTTTCGCGAACGCAATGACGGCTACCGTCGCCTCGGCATCCGCCCGTTGTGGGTGTTAGGACTCACATTTCGCACCCTTCCGACGAAAATCGGGAGGATTTTTTCGTTCCGATGTCGAATGAATCCTTGACACACAAGGAAAGTGAAGGAGTTTTTCTCTCATGGATGTTCAAGTCGAAGCGGTCTATCGCAATTCTTATTTGAATATAATAAGTGCCCTATTCAAGAAACTGGGTCTGCCTCAATTGATTGACCATCTCGTGCCCGTCGATCCGCAGTGCCAAACGCGAGTCAGCGATGCCGTTCAGGCCATCCTCTACAATGTGTTTGACGGCCGGCAAGCCCTCGTTCACTTGGAACATTGGGCTCAGGAGGTCGATTGTGAGAAACTCATCCGTTCCGGGCTCCATCCTTCCCAGTTGAATGACGATGCGTTGGCCCGTCATCTCGATCGCCTGTATGAGGC
>NZ_MVKA01000051.1:0-12182 GCF_002042905.1 Geobacillus sp. LEMMY01 | reverse complement strand
GTCCTGGAGGCCGCAAGCTGACCCGGCCGACGGTACATGCGATTTGTCAGCTGTTTCAATATGTGMACGTCGTCCTGTTCAAGCTGCCGGATGGGCGCATCCAACGCTCACTGGATCGCTCCCTCACCCCTGATCAGCGAAGGATTCTGCAGGGATTGGGCATGGATGAGAGCATCTACGTGTAACGTGATACGGAACGACCAGCGATGGTAAAAAAAGGATTGCCATCGCTCGTTGTGTTGGTCAGAAAGTTATTCTGAAAAACGAAATAAAAAATCCTTTCTTTCAACCCTGTTAGGGTGCGAAATGTGAGTAAAAATATATAACAAAAGGGGAATTTACTGTATGGTACAGTCGGCTAGGCCCTCACCAAGGAATAAAATTCGTTTGCCCATTTTACGGTTTTTTACCAATAAACACGAGTGTTGATTATCCAAAATTATACATACGCCTTCCATAAATTTGGGCATACTCAAACAAAGCAGCGGCCATCCCGGATTTCCAATCGAGAGGAAGCTGCCCAGAGAAAAAACGGCGAACAAACGAAATGAAGGAAAGAGAGACGTTCGTCCGTTTTTTGGTTTGATCATACAGCCATCGCAGCAACACATACGCAATGAACGCCCCAAACAGCTGATTGTATACCGCATTTTCCGTCGTGCCAAACAAGGTTGGGACATTCAGATATTGCTTTACCCAGCGGAAAAAGACTTCAACGGTCCAACGTTGTTGGTACATGTCGGCAATGGTTTCCGCAGACGCATGGAAGAGGTTCGTCACGACCCGAATGTCGCGGCCATTCGCATCTCGAAAGATCACCACCCGGTGACGCTTGGTGGAGCGGCATTGTTTCGTCCCCAACTGGCACGTGAAGTCGGCTTGAACCGATGAAGATGCGCTCGGAAGGCGGTTCAAGCTTTTTTTCTGATGAAGTTCGATGTTGTCYTTCATCCGAATGACAAAGAGCTGATGCTGCTCYACAAATCGATCGAGGCGTTCGATTTTGAAATACGCCCGGTCTTCCACSAGCACTTGTTGAGSGTTCGTCAACTGTTCTCCCACTGGGCCATCGTGACGCAGYCCGGTCGTTTCCACCACGTCTGCCGGCAACGAGGATTCCGGCGAATACGCGACGTGCAGCTTCACTCCGGCGCGTTCGCCGTGATACGGMGCCCATGGGAGGCGGTTTTTCCCGACYGTGACGGTCGTCGAATCCACCACCCGAAGCGGTTTGGGAAACCGAAGCGARCGGCGGGTTTGGCGGTTGCACTTGGAAATGATCAACGCCAACAAGCGTTTCATGATGTCATAGGGAACTTCTTTCGCTTTCTTGGATACTGTGGAATAATGGAATCGCGGCAATCCATACAGAGGCCCCACGTCRGCTCCATGGCGAAAGCTTTTCCATTGATGCATGGCGGCCAGCRGGAAGAAGTGAATCAACTCGCGCAACGTAAAGGTTCGAGACGAATCACGATACCCAACCGCTTCGGCAATCAGTTGAATCTCTTCATCCGAAACAAGTTTTTGCATCAAATTCGGGAGTGTGGTATGCTTGTTCATAGAGAGCACCTCCTGGGTTTGTTTGTGTCGTTACTCACATTCTACAGGAAAGGTGCTCTTTTTTCTATACCCTTTGGATTTTATTGGATAATCAACACGCCTGTCAAGAGACAATAATTCATGTCCATCCCTCCCCTCCCCCCTCAAACTCTCTCTTCCCTAGAGCCGCAAGGGGTTTGAGACTTTGAGGAACCAGTTGGAACAAAAAACCAGGAAAATAAAAAGTGTCCGCCAATTTGGAAGAAATTAGGGGATTAGGGGGAAGGGATGAGGGAAATGGAACGTTGGGAAATGTCCAGGGAAATCATTTGAGTGCACAAATGGAGAAGCTCAATTGGAACATAGCGGGAGGGGGTATATTGGGAAACTGCTTGATAAATCAATGTTCTTTCCTTTCCCCTTTCCCCTGTACTACTTTCAACAAAAGAAGAAGCCAAGCAAGGATCAGGGCAAAACCCTAACCACGCTCGGCTTCTTGGACATTTTTTATTGTCCCTGGACAGTTTTTATTTTCCCAGGACGGGATTTATTTGACGGTGATAACAGTCTGTTAGTGAAAAATAAAGTTGGTAACCAATAGTTCTTTTATTCCAAGGTTTCTTTACTTTGTTAAAGTAGTACGTCTTTTATTAAAGTTGGTAACTGATCATTAAGCATTGTAATTTCGAATAAAAAATAAAGTTGGTAACCGAACATCATGGTTGTAACAATGATTTTTCGTGATCATAATCAATTCTGTATGTACAAATTAAAAACGACCTTTGAATAGGTCGTTAAACTTCTTCGTTACTCAATAATTTTTTAAATCAAACCAAAGGTTGTTCCGAGTGTTAATAATGATGCGGAATTTGTTAATATTTTCTCCAACCAGCCATATAATTTCTTTGCTTTTTCAATATCATTTTTTTCGATGGCGACTTTCAGTTCATTGGCGAAATGCTCAGCCTGTTCGCGTTGCATCTCGTCAGCAATATTTTTAATTTCAGATAATAATTCCTTAAAAATTTGTTCTGTTAAACCATAGTTTATGGTTTTCTCTTGTTTTACATTGTCCCCAAAATTGACATTGTCTCCATGAAATTGTGCTCCATTGAAACCTGAAATATTTCTTTTATATTGCGACACTTTGTTATCCCCTCCACCTTCCATTACTATAAATTGTTCAATGACTATTGGAGAATTTCCCATTATATCGAGAAATTTTTGTATTGACTCTTGTTTCATTAATCCTTTTTCAGAAAGTGATATCGGTTCGGAATTTGATATACTCTTTAATAAAACGTTATCTTTTTTTTCTTCTTCGATTTGTTTTTTTTTACATATTCTTTATAATCCGGATTTATCTCAAATATTGGAAAGACGATATCTCTTGTTAGTAAAACTTCTTTACCACAATCACATTCCATATATTCTTCAATTACTTCATCCAAACTGTCGACTGTTTTTATTGTTTGAAGGCAATCAAGATTCGGACAACGTATTTCCCATTTAATACTTAATACACCAGATTGTACCAATGTTAAAAGATATTCGAATGCATCCGGAAGAGGTGTATTGGTTGCTTTAGTGATAGCTGTCGGATAAAAATATTTTACAGCACTATAAGCTATAACTCGAACAGCATCATCAATCTTTTCTTTTATTTCCCACTTAGCAACCATAAGCCCACCTCCTCCTAAATGCATTAAATTATTATTCGTTCCCTTACATATTCAATAACCTTTTCTGTCGTTGATGGGGAAGAAAAAAACACACTTTTCGTTGTAACACCAACTTGTATTGTGTAAGTTTGTTTTATACCATCTTCTTCTACATCAAATCTAATATATCCTCCTTGAGGTTGAAGATGTGGCTCTAACAAATTATACAATGGTGTTGAACGTAAGTCATCCCTGTTTACTTTTAAACCAATATTACCCATTCCAGATAGAACAACTGAAACAAAAGGAATGGTTAATAGTTCCTCACCTAGAATTGACTTAGCATTTTGTAATTCTGCTTGTAATACATTTATATCCTCTTCTTCAAAGTATCGGTCAAGAGCTGCTAAAACATTTACAACCGCATCAGTTTGCGATTCGGTGAGATCCTCTAAAATTAACTCAGGAATAGCTTTTGATTGATACAATTGTCCACCTAATTCATCAGCCATTTTGGCTGTATCATATCCAAATGGTTTGACTATATCCTTTTTCGAAAGAGTAATTTGCTGCTTAGCAACTCCTGCAATATGTCGCGCAATTTTTAACGCATCATTAGGATTACTTCTTATTTCAATTATTTGCTTTTCCTCATCAATAAAAACAGTAGCCATGCTTGTAGCCGGTCTAAAACTTATCCCTTCTTCACTTACATTCGCGGTTGTGCCTGATTTATAAATATACCTTAAATAATATTTATTCTTATTATTTGTTTCTGCTGCACATTTTAATATCGGTCCATTATTCAAGTCTTCTTCTGAATATTTTGTGTGAACTTCAAAAGGATTTGTTTTGTTATTTTTTATTAATATGTTTTTTAAACCTTTAATACCATCAGAATTTATAAATTCAAACCATGATATTGAAGTTTTGCCAGCCAAAATTTTATTTTCGTGACCTTGCAAAGCTTTACATTGCAACTCCGGGTTGTCTTGTATTGCTGTCCAAATCCTGACTGCTAATTCAAATGAGGTTCCATTATCACTAAGATTTAAATTGGAACAAATTTCCTTCAACACATTTTTTGGCAAGCGAATAATATCATAATATGTAACGAGATTTGGAATCGACAGCATAGCTTCTCCCCCATCTTGCCTTTATTAACATTAAAGAAGTAAAAACGGATCAATTTACTGTTTACTGATATTTCTGAAAAAATGTTGTATACAAATAAATAAAAGGCTCGAATCCATGTTTGAACCTTTTTAAAAAGTGTTAAAAATGACATATATAGGTTGTAATAAAGAAATTCCGACCTCCATGTCCGTCTTTACTTTATCACCTAACAAGCTGGCACGGTGGCAAGAAGAGCGAACAATGCCATGTAAAACAAAATTGCAACTTATATAGATTAATTTCATACGTAAATAATCGAACACATACCTTTTAAAAATGTAAATCCCCCTAGATTATATCTAAGGGGATTATCCCTCCATTGAGGGGCATAATGTATCAAACTTTTAACGCCCTATCGGCAACATATTTACCTTTGCTTTTAATTTTACTTAACTCAACGTTATTTGTCAATTTAAATTTTTATTTCCTTTCTCAAGTTCCTTTTCGTTTTTTTGTAGGATTTCTTTTCTTAATTCTTCATTTTTATTTTCCAATTCTTGGATTTTGCATTCGAGTTCCTTTATTTTTTCATCATTTTTCTTTTTTATAAATACACTATGTTGTTCATATAATTTTTGTTCCAATTGATCCATCAATTTTGTTTTTGATATGCTGCCAATTATTTTTGTGATTCGATTTTTTGAAACTGATCTTATATGGTGCAATAGTGCGTATGAGTCATTTTCAAAAAGTGGATAATCACTCTTAGCAATAGGTACCATTGCTTCCTTTATTTTTTCAGGTAGTGAATCATATTTTGTATCGCTTTGAGATGTTACAGGTATTACCACAACAAGATTTGGGTAATCAGCAATAACTATACCTGTATGGGTTAAAGAAAATTCATAATCGATGTTACTTGTCCCAAAGTCTACACTTAATACTTTTCCACGACTAAATGATTTAGATGCATATGTTGTTTCTTCTGTGTCACCAGTTAAGGGGTTCTTTTTGTAGAATTTCCGATCAGAACCTTTTTTATTACCGTAAATTCCGTATTGATTTAAGATTCCCTGCCACAAAATCATTTTTATGGCTTGTTCTTCCGTTAAGCGCTGAATCGCTTGACCTGTATCAGCAAGAATATTTTGTAATTCATTTAATATCTCGAGATTTGAATAAGCAGGTTTTGGATTATTTTTGTCAATTCCTTCCAATATTTTGAGGAGTGCTTTTGTATTGATTTTTGTCATCCTTTTCCTCCATAATACATACTTTTTAATTAGATTTATTCGACAAAATAATGAAAAAATCCTGCAAATATTACAAAATTTTTTCTTAATCAGATCTATTATGGAGGGAAACATTTGTAATAAGGGCTATCGTAGAAGATAACCCTTTTAACTAGGAGGAGAAGGGATATTAGATAATTATTTTCATTTCTTTTTCTATTTCTGCTTCAATTGCCTGTTTTACTTTTTCGGAATATCCCGGTCTCAATCCTGCTTCGCGAACAATCATCCACTCTCTGACCAGCTCTTCTCTTTCACGAATTTGTTGAGCAACATATTTTACACGCCTTATTTGAAATTCTTCGATTGACTCGATAACATCACCGAGTAGCTTCTTTGTCTTTGGTAATTTATTCAGATGTTTCTGCAACAAGCTTAATTCACCGATTTTCTTACCGATTGAGCTGATTGTTAGCCGCTCCGGTTTTTTCAAAGGATTGTTTAATTCCTCATTGACTACTTCTTTTACTTTTTCCGCTATTTCGTTGTCACGTTTTCTCCAATCGACCCGGTTATCGCTGTATTTTTTTCGTTTTAAAGGATCCGGTGAATTTGTGTCCAGCCATTCACGATCGTGCCTGTATAGCCAAGCATATTCCGCCTGTGCTATTTTTCGGATTTCTGTTTTTGGTTTCCCTTCGTTCGATTCAACAGCTTTTAACCAATTAGTTCGGTATTTATTACGTTTAATTTCAAAATCATTCGCAGATGGAGTATCCATCTCCTCCTGCTTTAATTTTTCTAATTGATTTTTTACTGTTCCCGGGTCGACATTTAATATTCGTGCTGTTTCACGAAGACCTCTTTCTTCTTTTATTTTTAGTTGAATTAATTTTTCTCTCCATACAGGACCGAATTCTTTGATCCGCCCGATTTTAAATCGGTCAGATTTCTCTTTATCCGGTCCTCTGCGTGAATAAACAAATCCGCAAGAACATGTAAAAGTCCCGACTGGAACACCGGTTTTATAATCTCTTGTTACTTTACAGTCATCGATAACCGGTTGTTTATAATGGTCTGCCGCTGCATTTAAACACAGCCACGGTCCTTCCCCAAACGGATGATAAACCATGTCTTCTTCAAAAAACTGCGCCGGTGTTAATCCAATAAATCTTATCAATAAAATGTGTTTTATCGGATGCGCTGTTGTTCTTGGTTTGCGAACCAATTTACTTAACCAGTTATCTTGTCCGTAATTAATAGTACAATTTAATTTTTTCAACAAATCGTGACCATAAAAATGCCGAAAGGCTTCCATCAATTCTTTTTGTCTTACCCTCCTGGAAGCTGCAGCAGTTAGATTCATTTTCTTTAAATAATTAATATACCGGTTGTGTATTTTCTCTGTTCCTAAAACAGGTACATCATTGTTTAACAACCAATACACCGCTTCAGCAATTGCCATTTCATGTTCAAATTCTTTCTTATTTGCTTTTTTGGAAACCGATTGTTTTGTTAATTTGCAATCAAGTGCTATAAACTCATGCTTGTTTTGCCTTGCAGTTGTCGCAATATTACTTTCGATTAGGAATGTTTGATGGATAGGACAAATTTCTACGCCAGGCACTTGATGCGTACGATGCCAGTATGGTTCACCGTATTTTCTTTCATCTTCATTGACGCATTCGGGACAATAACGAAGAAATTTAGGAGAAGATATACTACTTGCCATAACTCCAATTCTGGCATGAATATCTCCCCCGTTTATCATCGAATGTATCAATTTGTCCACTCGTTCTTTTGGTAAAAAAGGTTTAAATAATGGAAACAACGTGTGTTTTTGAATGAACCGATCCGGCGTATTAATTGACCCTTCAGGAAGTTGATCAGATATAGCTTTTAAGTTATTTGGCAAGTCAATCACAGCAGATGCGGTTTTTCTTCCGAATAAATCATCTATTGTATCCTTTAGGCTAAAGTTTCTGCTCCAAATATGATACCTTGCCAAAACACTATATAACAATTCATCAGGATATGGGGTTGGAAAAAATGGTAACATGAATATCCCCCTTTACATGGCTAATATCTCTTCCACTGATTGAATCAAACCTATTTCTTTAAATGCCTCATAAGGACTTTTTCCTTCTTTCTTTGCTTGATCCAATACAGCCCGAAGATCCCCTGGAAAATAAGCCTCTTCCTTTTTAGAAATTTTTCTTTGTTTCGTAGTAGATTTTTTCCCTGCACGATTCAAATTTAAATTGAGCGCAAACACAATCGCATCTTGCTTCACTTTTGATAAATCATATTCTGTTCCGTTTCTTTGAATGGATTTTTCTGCACACTGCCTTGCGATATTTGGATCAATTCCAGCATCAACGAGCCATTGTGCAACTTCCAAAATAATCGATTCTTCGCTTGTATTGTCTTTCATAGCTTTTTGTTGATTTCTTAAATTGTTTAGTGTGCCTTCAATAGTAATACGTTCTTTTGCTTTATGAAAGTATTCATCAAGATTTTGTATTGGTGGATGAATATCGCTTATTTTGCTTAATTCATTAGTATCTCGTTTCTTCAAAGCATCAAGAATCGGCTTTGCAATCTTCAAGCTTTCTTTCGCGACTTCTCGGATCAATTTTGGGGTTATGGTTTCACTTTCACCAATTGCTTGCCACTGTGAAATCATATAAAGCTTGACTGCTATATCTGGGATGCCTTGAGATTCTTCGTAAAGTGTTTGACTAAGTTCCGGTGTTAATGGATTCTCTTTTGCAGTCCATTGATATTCCCAAAGATTTTCGATGAAGTAATCCCAAATTTCATCTTGTGCAAAATTTGCCCAAATAAGGTCCCCCTGCCCTGCACTGCGTCGTGCTTGTGCAAATTCTCTCATCATCATGTGAAGTGCTTTAAAAGTCCCCACTAAAATAACAGGAACACCAATGGTATTGATCAATTGAACAAAGAAATTAAGCATTTTAGCTCCCCCACCACTTTTGGCTTCGCTTAGTCGCTGAATTTCATCAATGACTAAAACCCCTAAACCTAAAGTGGAAGCTAATGCTGCCATATTTGGTAAGAGCTCATCTGTCGTTCTCCTGCTATTACCGAATTTTTTATAATAGCTTGTCCCTAAAACAGCGTCGATGGCTTGAAAGAAATTTAAGCAAAGACCTTTTATGGAACCATCGAATGGACAATCAAGTTTTAGCCAAACTAATTGTTTTCGGTCAAGGCTTTGCCCATTGTACTCAGTGTGAGTGATTACTTGAGGATACAAAGAAAGCACACTTTCAATCGCTGTTGTTTTCCCCACACCACTCGTTCCGATAATGGCAAATCCGGCTGCTGTCGAACGAATAATAGGTTTATAATTTTCTTTTCCACTTCCTGTGAATAAATCTGGAAATGCAGAACGTAATTGTTTATTCCATTCTGCTGATAATGGATTCCGTGCCATATACCCATTTCTTATCATTCTTGAGAACCTCTGTTCTAAATCAAGGTGAATAGGCAATGGCTCTATAAAATTTGCAATCCTTTGTACAGCCTGAAGCCGAAATTCTGGCGCATAAGAACGCTCTTTTTCGTCGTATGTTGGTCTTCTACGTATCCGAAGGGCTACTTCATATGGCTCTAAAACAGGTGGTAGAGCTTCAATATAAGCATTATGCTTATACATTGGTTCCTCTGATTTTGTATACTCTGCCTTTACTTGATGTCCAAGGAAATTCAATGTATCATCCCTTTCCTTTCGTTTGGCTTTTTAACATTTTCAAAAAGGATTGTTGTTTTGTAAGTTTGGGCGTTAATTCAAATTCACCAGTTGTAGTTTGTTCGACTTCATTCGTTTTCGGAATGAATGGAGTTACTTTACCTAAATTCCACTTCTCTTTTTCACGAACCCTTTCTTTTTCTTCTTTTCGATTTGTTCGAATATTTGTTATTCTCCGGTTATTACTGATATTGGATAAACGCAACGCTTGCATCGTTTGTTGTTTGGCTTCTTCAATAATGGCATTGTTTTGTGCGTTAAGTTCTGCATCAGACTGAATTTTTGTTGTTTGATATTTGGCTTCATCTAATTTTTCAAACTCATGAAGATCTAACACTTCTTCCAATCGGCGCCCTTTATAGCGAGACTCCCTTTCAAGAAGGTAACAGACTTCAAAGTCTTTTCCATTGTTTAAAATCAAATTAATGGTATCCGCTTTATTTCTTGTATCATAAGCGACTGGGACTTTAAAATTCCCATATACTCTTGCTTTTTCAAACCACTGTTCATTTAACGCTCTTTCACAGCTGTAAAACATTCCTTTAAACCGTATCCCGCTTTCGGTTACTGTTGCTTCGTCCCTTGGCATAAGATTTAACTGGATAATATCTGAAGGTTTTTCGCGCAAATGCCCCACTCTGTTTTCAATCCCCCATCGCCAAAGTTCATTTGGTATTGGTTCAACATGATCTTGAATCATAAATTCATCTCTTGAATACCAATGCATACGGTGGTAGAGATTATGATTCAAAAAGGTATTAATCATGATTTTTGTAAACTGGTGCAAATCCAGCGTTGCATCTAATCGATGGTCTTTTTCTCCTCTTTCTCGATAACGTTCTTTTACTGCCCCAGGAAGCCAATGAATGGTTTTTAAATTTGCTTTTCGAAAGCTTTGTTCAACAATCCCTTTCCAATCGGCTCTGTAAGGAGGAGTATTTAAAACTTTTCCGTGAAAATGCATGCGCCCCGATGAGTCATTTTCATGCCCGGGTGGAGAGCAAAAATTGCTCATGGAACTTTTCCGTGAAAATGCATGCGCCCCGATGAGTCATTTTCATGCCCGGGTGGAGAGCAAAAATTGCTCATGGAACTTTTCCGTGCAAAAGCTAACCTTATCTGTAAAAGCATTTGCTAACGCCATTTTTGCTCCAATCCAATTCGGACCTTCAAGCCCCACATACATTCCAACAATCATTCGTGAAAAAACATCGATGACGGTATATATAACCGGTCTTCCAATAATTTTTGTACGGTCAAAACTATTCACCAGATATACATCTGCAATAGTGGCATCGATTTGGAAGATTGATCCTGGACCGAACGCCATCTGTGTTGAACTTCCTAAGACTGGTCGATGCCTTAAGGCAAACCCTCTTTTTCCTTCTCTTGCAATCAAGGATTTCTTTAAGTCTTTTTCCTTTGAGTACCAATATTTGAACTGTCCAAAAGTAGGAAGTTCATGAGCAGGGGGCAACACTGGCACTTGGACCCCATTTTTGTTTTCATAACCAATGTTAAAATGTTTCTCTAACATGGTTTGGTAGCATTTTCTTAATGGGTATTGTTGTTTATTGTCATAATATAACTGAACTGCAATTCGGAATATCTGTTTAATTTCATCATCAATGTTGATCCCTTGTTTTTCCGGATCCTCTTTTTCAACTCGACTCGGTCTCCCTCTTTTATTTCCTTCCTTTACCCCTCTTTCTTTCCCAGGCGCTCCCGAATTATCATAGTTTGGAAGCAGAGCGTTCGGGTTTTTTCCTCCTTTCCAATACTCTCTCAAATATTTATAAATGTCTTTCTTGGGTGTTCCAAACTTCTCATGAGCTTCACGAATCATGGCTCCACGCAATTTTTCGTCGTAAACATCCGGTTCTTCTGTTACAATATCCTTAATAATTTCCCATCGTTTATCTCTTCGTTGCCGGTACTTTTCTGGTATTTCTGCTTCATTTGCGTATATTTTGGCAAAAGGATCAACCGTTCTCTTTATGGCTAATCCTTGGGAGAGTGCCTGATGAATAAACGTTAGTTCTTTTATGACTGGCAAAGGTTTTTCTGCGTTTAAATTTATTACAACAACCTGATTATTTTCCGCATCTACCCATAAGACGCGTTCAAGAACATTTTCTTCTCCCTCATTAATCCATTCGATTATCGAGTTTTCTAATATTAGGATCATATAACCACCCTTCCCTTATCTAACAATGTATCTGCTCTAGAAAAGTTTAGTGGTTTTGAAGTGTCTATCGTTTCGTACATATCCACTTTCCAATAACGATTAGCAATTAGATGTTTTACGATCCATAAACTTGTTCCCGGCTCAAGACCGATTATTCCATCGACTTCAAGCGCAATTTTAGCTAAAGGAATGGGAGTGCCTTGCATTTTTTGATAAATAAAAGGCTCTAATTTCCAAAGCAAATCTTCTGTGATTCCTGGTGAATCGGATAAATGCTTAGCCATATAAATAAACTCCACATTTTTTGAAAGTATCATTGGAATCTCCCGTTCCGTTACAACTTTAAAATCAATTCCTTGCTCGTAACTATTCAGCCACATCATAAAGTGAGCTGAATATTTTTTGCTTTTCCTGTCCATGATGTGAATATTGATAGACAAGGAGGTGAATCGCATGTTGACGGTACAACAAGCTGTATTTACAGTTGAGAGCTTAATCGGCAAAGTTCAACAACAAAAACAGCTCATTCATCAACTCATTCAAGAAAATGAACATTTGCGTCACGAAAACAAACAACTACGCAAAGAAAATGAACAACTGAAGTACCGTGTTCAAGAGCTGGAAGCACGCACGAAAAAAAACAGCTCCAAWAGCCATTTGCCCCCATC
>NZ_MVKA01000065.1:0-5027 GCF_002042905.1 Geobacillus sp. LEMMY01 | reverse complement strand
TATATATATGGTTTCTTCATGCTACGCACTTGTCTTCTCCAGTTTCACTTCGTACCCTAACCCCTCTAGCCGTTTCACCGTTTGGCGCACGATGGCGGCCTCCCGTTGCTGATCCCAGTAATCGGCTCCCAACTCTCGATACGGTTCCTTTCGCGTTAAGACCGAATAGATGATTTCCAAGATCGTTCTCCCGACCGCGACACTCGCTCGATTCGCTCCTCTTCGTTTGGCGATCCGATGATACTTGGCTGATAGGTACGTGTTCTTCGTTCGGGCGGCGGCGCGGGCGCATTCCACCAGACACGCCCTCAGCTTCTTGTTCCCTTTCCTCGTTCGACCTGACAACCGTTTCCCCGCACTCTCATGATTCCCGGGAGCCATTCCAGCCCATGAGGCCACGTGCGCAGCCGTAGGGAAACGGCTCATATCCGTCCCGATTTCCGCGATGATGTGCTCCGCGCTTTGCCGCCCCACTCCCGGAATGGTCTCCATGAGCTCCAGCGCTTCATGAAAAGGGCGCGTTCTCTCCTTGATTTCTCGATTCAACCGGGCAATCGCTTCGTCTAAATATTCGATATGCCGGCATTGTTCCGCCAGCATCATGCGTTGATGCGGCCCCATGATTCCTTTCAAGGCGCGCCGGAGCTCTCCGATTTTTTGTTTCAGCCGCCCTTTGGCGAGTTGCGCCAATACCGCCGGATCGTCCGTTCCTTCGATCAGGGCCCGAAGGATCCGCTGAGCCGACACCCCGTTGATGTCCGATATAACCGAAGCCAGCTTGATATTCGCTCCTTCCAACACTTTTTGGATGCGGTTGAGCTCCCGGGCCCGTTCCTCAATCAAACTGCGCCGATACCGAACTAGTTCCCGAAGCTCCCGCTGAGYTCGATCAGGAATGCARCTCCCTCGGAGCAGTCCGTGGCGAAGCAAGTCCGYRATCCATTCCGCATCTTTCACATCCRTTTTTCGTCCGGGAACCGCTTTGATATGTTGGGCATTGACGACCAGCACGTCGATGGGCTCCSCTTCAAGCAGGTTATAGATCGGCTTCCAGTATACGCCCGTCGATTCCATGGCCACGTGCGTCACCTGTTTTTGTTTCAGCCACTCCACCAACTCCTCRAGATCGTCGGTCATCGTGCCAAACGTGCGAATCTCTTTGCCTTCAGGGGTTAGGACGCAAGCCGTGATCGATTTCTTATGCACGTCCAATCCACAACAGCGTTCATACAAGACGCGCATCGGTCTCCCTCCCTGCTTCATTCTCCAAAACAGCTGGTGCAGCAGCCTTTGTTCCAGCATTCTATCCTGCGTGCTTCCCAGAAGGGAGCGACATTCCATGGTGCACCAGGCTGCTGGGGTCCGTCTATCTTTCGGACTTTACCGTACCATAGATCTTGCGACCTCATGACCCCAGCTGCAAGGAGACCATTCGACAGAAGGTGGTTTTCATCCTTCCGATGGTGACGAAATTTTTTTGTCATGGGAGTCTATCTTCAAAATAAACGCCAATTTATAAAAAGTTCCCGCTTTCATTCGATAATACTGTTGTTCAGACATTCCCATCTCATTATATAGCTCATAATCATACACCTTCTCATCACTCAAATACCGTTTCACTATCAGCTCCCGTTCCCTCGGACTGAGGCCGATTCACGCCTCGTCTAATCCATTCCATATATTCGTCACGTTCTCGTTCAAAATCCACCTTCTTGATCGCCGTATCTTCAGCCGATTTCATGAATTTGCCTCTCCCAACAACTTCGCAATGTCATAAATGATTTGATCTCTCCATCGGTACAATTGTCGTACACTCACCCCAATCTCTCTAGCAACCTGTTCCCACGTGTAGTTCTTCCCTGACCAATACTTCAACTGTACCGCTTTTTGTTTTTCCGGCGAAAGCGACCTGTATACTGTTTGAATCGCATGAACGATCTGCTCCAAACGCTCCAAGCGCCTATGGGTAATCAGTTCAATTGTCCGTCGTTCGGTTGGGCGTGAAGGGAGGTTACCACGCCCTCCACCGACGTTCTCATCATAATTCGTCCGACCGAACAAAATGTCTTTTTTTAATCTTTGGATGTCGCGCACATATTCGAAATAGTAATAGAGGTTGTGTTCAATATATTGAGCAATGCCTTTTTCGATTTTTACAGCGGTCATGTGATGCCCTCCTTTTATACAGAAATCGGGGCTTTGATCGCCGGATGCGGATCGTATCCGACAAACTCAAAATCTTCATAGCGATAGTCAAAAATCGAATCCGGTTTTCTCTTGATGATAAGTTTGGGCAGCGGTCGTGGTTCGTGCGTCAATTGCAACTTCGCCTGCTCCACATGGTTTTTATATAAATGAACATCGCCGCCGGAAAAAATAAGCTCGCCTACTTCCAAATCACACTGTTGGGCAACCATATGTGTCAATAGGGCGTAGCTCGCGATGTTAAACGGCAATCCTAGAAATGTATCGACAGAACGCTGTTGCCACATGCACGACAGCCGGCCGGCCGCGACATAGAACTGGAAGGCGTAATGACACGGCGGCAACGCCATTTGGTCGAGTTCGCCGACATTCCATGCGCTCACAAGCAACCGCCGCGAATTGGGGTTGCGTTTGATTTCCTCAATCGTCCTTGTGATCTGATCGATTGTTCCACCGTCTGATGTTCTCCAAGAACGCCATTGGGCGCCGTAAATGCGCCCGAGGTCGCCGTTTTCGTCCGCCCATTCATCCCAAATTGTCACGCCATTCTCGTTTAAGAAGCGAATGTTTGTATCACCGCGTAAAAACCACAATAGTTCATAGATGATCGAACGAATGTGAAGTTTTTTCGTCGTCAGCAACGGAAAGCCTTTTTGCAAGTCGAAACGCAACTGACGGCCGAACACAGACAGCGTCCCTGTCCCCGTTCGATCTTCTCTCTCAATGCCGTTTTCGAGAATATCACGCAACAAATCCAAATACTGTTTCATAATCCATCCACCTCTACTCTTCCATTGTTATAGATTTAATCATGTCCTTAATCGCATTCGCGGCTCGCTCGTACGTTCCTGCGATCCCGCGCCATGTGATGAAGTCTCCCTCGTACTGTCCGGCGATTTTCAACTGTGTTCCCTTGGCGATCCGACTGTAATGCTGGGCGTCGGTCGCTGATGACTTTTCGCGCTCCTTGCGGTAGTGTTGGCCTTGCGCGATTTCCGCCATTCCTTCATGGTATTTCGCGCGCTTCTTGTACCATCCCGCGATTTGCCACGCCACTTGCTCAAGTTTTGTATAGAGATATTCCATCCGCGATAACTCGTATGGCGTCAACTCATCCATCCGCTCTTCGTAAAACCGAATCTGCTGAATATAGCGGCTATGCAACCGCGTATATTCTTCGAACTCCTTATCGGTCGCTTCGTTCATCGCTCTCCCCCTTTACTTCGATCAAAAGCTCAAGGTAGTATCTTGCCTTTTTCAAGTCTGTCAATCCGCCTTTGTAAAGGTAACGTCCAGTGTATTTATATACATTCCCTAAACAAAATCCTTCGAACTGTTCTGGCGTCATTTTCGCTTTCATATAATCGATAGGCTCAATGCCGCCTACCTTGTAATAGTCAGGGCGTACGTCTTCTTGTTTTGGCAACTTCATTCCCTCTCTTTCAAAATTTTGTTCAACACTTCTCTCTGTGCTTGAATGAGCTTCGTTTCAGTTTTGGCTGCCCTCGCGATTTGCGCCAATACGAACGCATCTATAACGTTATTCGAGTCGCTTTCAAATCCCCATCGTTTATACACCTCAAGCACAACCTTCTCTTTATTTGCATTTCCTTTCGCTCCGGCAAACTTTTTCAAAAGAGACGGGGCGACATCGATATATGGAATGCCCCGTCTGTACAGCTCTATTCGCATCCCCCATCCGATTCCACCCAAAAGGAAGCCTCGCTGGCTCGCGTATCCAAACCCTTCGATCGCGACAAAATCTGTATCATGCACCGAATCGACTACGGCTTGGATCAGTTCGCTCATCCTCGCCGGGTCGTCTCCCTCTTTCTCAATCTCTTTCGCCTCAATCACTTCCCCAAACGGAGATAACACTACAAAACCCGTCCGTAAAGAAGGATCAATGCCAACGAATCTTTCAAATTGCATGACTACACCTCTTTTATAGAGTTCATACATTTCTGAAATGATTGGTTTCACATCCTTGATGATTTTGTTTACAATTTCTGAAAAACCCATGCTGATTGGTCTGAAACGCTCGATAATTTCATTTGCAATTTCTGAAAAATCCCTTTCCCGTTCTGTCGTCGCCATATTTCACAACACCTCAATATCCCCGTTCTTGCCGATCTATGTTTTCTGCACGCTTCATCTCATTTTCGATTTCTGATCTTTTCAAACACCGGTGAAACGTCCTCATGTTCCGTTCCCTCCCGTTGTGTTTTTTCACTCAATATCGAACCGGCTCTCTACCGGAGCGATAAGCTCCAATTCGAACAAATCGACCGGTCGCATCCACTTATATCCGTTCTCACCAAACGGCATCATTTCTTCGTCTCCGATATACACTCCAAATCCATGGTATCTGCTGTATACAATGTCGCCTCTCTTAAACTCATTTACTTCGCGTCCGAGTTTTGACCATTTTTCTTTCCTCTTTTCTTCGTCATTCACTTCGTACCATCCACATAGCGCCAGAGCGAATTGCTCGGGCGTCAGTGTTTCCAGTTTTTCGAGTTCATTTCTCATTTTCAAATCGTTCGGCTTCATGAAATTTTCCATGGTAACTATTCAGCCCGTACATAGAAAAAATTTACGAGAGCCGGTTTGTTCGTACCTTCCTTGTCTATACTAATTACCATCATAGACATGGGAGGTGAACACAATGGCAAATGTTGCTTTTGGCTTCCAAGAAGCGGTCTTCACACTCGAAAGCATGGTGGCAAACATCGAACGTCAAGCACAGACCATCGAAAAACTCATCAACGAAAATAAACAGTTAAGACAAGAAAACCAGCAATTGAAAGCACGTATTGCAG
>NZ_MVKA01000059.1:0-7572 GCF_002042905.1 Geobacillus sp. LEMMY01 | reverse complement strand
GCCCCAAACCGGTCAGAGGACGKCGGTAMATGACTATTCGTACTGTTTTTTTTCGTACGGGCTTCTAATTCTGCAATACGTGCTTTCAATTGCTGGTTTTCTTGTCTTAACTGTTTATTTTCGTTGATGAGTTTTTCGATGGTCTGTGCTTGACGTTCGATGTTTGCCACCATGCTTTCGAGTGTGAAGACCGCTTCTTGGAAGCCAAAAGCAACATTTGCCATTGTGTTCACCTCCCATGTCTATGATGGTAATTAGTATAGACAAGGAAGGTACGAACAAACCGGCTCTCGTAAATTTTTTCTATGTACGGGCTGAATAGTTACTTCTAAAACATGTTTCTTTAAAAGATAATGAATTAATTGATCGTATGAAATCAGAAAGAAAAGACGTAAGTACTTATACTAATAAAACTACTGCCAATAATGTGATTGAACTAACAATAAAAGCGAATGCTGATAAAATTGCTGATTGGCTGTTAAACTCCGAAAGTACAACATTAAGTCTAAATTATAAATATAAACATCCGGTGGGAAGAGGAGTTAAAAAGGGTGCAAATAAAATTGATTATGACCTAAGAAATACTTTCACATTATTAAAAAGAGATCCTAATTCTCCATATGGTTTTTATATTGTTACATCTTATCCGAAGTGGTGATGAATATGATGGAAATTGAGAGAAAATTTAAGACGCTTAAATACTTTGTAGACGGATATTATAATCAATCAATCGATGATCATGAATTTGACGACATGATTAGAGAATTTAGAGACGAAGAACCAGAGAGTTTGGTTAACGCATTAAGAGCTGAATTAGCTGAATTACAAAAACTAATAGACAATGGGGATAGAGAAACATTTAAAAAAGTAGAGATTTTATTGCATGATAATAGTTTACGATATATTGAGTTTGAAGATGGTCAAGCGTTTATTAATCGTGTTTTAAATGTTCTGGATAATAAAAACTAAAATATTCTTACCCAATTTAATTAAAAAAGGCGGAATATGAGCAACGAAAAGAAGGCGGAGTGATCCGCCTTTTTGCATGGATTTACGCACTGGAGATAATTTTGCACAAATTTTGCACACCAAGGAAATTGAAAGTCTATAAACTTTGAAAAATCAAGGGTTGGAGGATGGTGGTTTTACTCCCACCATCGGCATCGAAAATAGGGAAAAGGCTTTAGGGACAAGGGGTTTCACGTAAGTGGAATCCCTTGTTTTTTATTTACCGAATACGATTCGAGAAAAGAAAATCGTGTGCGTACAATCGTGTTCGGTGAGGCGAAATGGAAAGTGAAAAGAATGGAAAATGAGAGAAAATTGCAGAGAAAAACCAAAAGTGGAAGAAGAGGAGAGGTTGAGTCGTAAGATGCAAGGAGATATGGGAGAGAAAATAAAGAGAGGGAGAACTGATTATGCGAAGATGGGAAAGAATTGCGAACTGAACAAAGGGATTCGCTGATTGTCATAACGATGTGATTATACTATGGAGTTCTTCTTACAATCTAGGTATTCAGTTCTCCCGATTTTTGCAGCTTACGCGAAAAGCAATTCATATAACCCAACTTGAGGGAGGAGTGAATGGAGTTGTTCGATAAACTGGCGGATCGAAACATCAAAATAAGCAAACAACCTGGTTTCGGAGCGAAATTAAGGCAACATTGGGAAGAGGTGTTTGCCGGACATTTGACTGCGGAAGAAAAACAAAACATCCACCTTTATGATATCAATGGGGCGGGCGGTTACTTATGGCATGTGTTCAGCTATGGAATGAGGGACTGTTTAGTGGAAACAGAAGCGGAAATGGCGTTTGATAAGGAAGAGAAAGAATGCTGCTATATTTTCTTTCAACTCACATTTCGCACCCTGAATAAAAATTCGAAATAAGCCCGATTTGACCGAATAAAAATTAATTATTTTACAATTTTTGTATAAAAAATTATTTTTATGCGAATATCCAGGTTGTTTTTTGTATATTATGCAAAGGTTGCGAAATATGAGTTTCAACATTGTGATGGCGTTTTTAAAGTGGAGAACGCTTTCAGTTTGAAAGCGAGAGATTTGACAGCTGAAAACGGCAAGTATGCCGATATATACGTGGTCGATCACGAGTTCAATTGGACGTTTGTTGTAACCCATGAACGAGGGTGGCTTGGTCCTTATTTTAGCAGAAAATGACGTTGGTTTGAGTGGAGCGAGCCGATTCATGAACCGTTTCATAGACAGGAGTGGGGGTGGAATGGCGAGGTGACGGCAGAACAAGCTTGTTCAGGGACGTTAGCGGAAGATTTCCGCCCGATTGCGCCTGATGAACAACAGGCGTGCATCGACGCCATCGAACAGTTGTTGCATCAAGAATTTCCTGATGATTCCGGACAATGGACGCTTCGGTTTTTGTATCGCGAAAGCGGCTATATGTTTTTGTCTCCTTCCACTTCATGGTTCGTTTCTAGCGGGGGTATTCGTTGCGGAGCGGAGGAGAGAAAAGCGACATCAGCTTTTTCGGCTTCATAGCTAGAGCGGCAAATCAAAGGAGAGGGAATGTGTGAAGAAGTAGAAAATTTGTGTTTTTTTGAAACACGAATCGGAATAAGGCGTACAACATTTAGAAGCCCGGTGATTTGAAGGAAAATACTGCTTCCCAACAGTGTTTTTCCAATTGAAAAACCTTGCGACACCATGACTTTATCCCTTTCGATTTCTCTCAAATCGAGTGAATCCGTTGTTTTTCACCAGCCGTTTAGAGAGTTTGACAGAAAGGATCAGAACGGCAAATGAAAGGGAGGCCAAAAATGTTGATGGACGATGGATGGCTGTCGACTGAAGCCACGTTAGACACATCCGGGAAGATGCCTGGCCCTTCCCGGATGTGATTGATGCCCCCATGGATATCCTAAACATGGTTCAAACGCTGTCAGGTTGTCGCTCTGGTTTAGGGAAATCTTCCTTAGATGAATCCCAGCGATACATGTCTGAAAGGGATGTTTTTTCTTTGTGGCACTGCATAGCTCGACCCTTGTCCATTGTTTGTTCCCTAACACCGATTGTCTTCATTCTGTAGAATTATTGCGCGCGCCGAAGGTTGGCGATGGATGCCTCATGTTCAATCGAGCGTTTGGAGAGGATTTCCAAAATGTGCTCGTGGCGCTCTTGGTTGATTTCGATACTTTTGACAATTTCATTGGTTTCCAGGACCGCCTGCCGAATTGGGGCCAGGTCGTCTTTGGTTGCCATCTTCGCTTGAATTTCGTTTACGTTGGATTGGAGTCCATTCACTTTGGACTGGAGTTCAGCGAGTTCCTCTTTGGTCGCCATCTTCGCTTGAATTTCGTTTACATTGGACTGGAGCTCGATCACAGTGGAGCGAAGTTCAGCGAGTTCCTCTTTGGTGGCCATTTTCGCCTCGATTTCGTCGACTTTGGACTGGAGTCCGGCCAATTCCTCTTTGGTGGCCATTTTCGCTTCGATTTCATCGACTTTGGACTGGAGTCCGGCCAATTCCTCTTTGGTGGCCATTTTCGCTTCGATTTCATCGACTTTGGACTGGAGTCCGGCCAATTCCTCTTTGGTGGCCATTTTCGCTTCGATTTCATCGACTTTGGACTGGAGTTCAGCCAATTCCTCTTTGGTCGCCATTTTGGTTTTGATATCGCTGACTTCGGATGTCAAGGTACTGACATTCGAGTGCAATTGATCGAGGCGATCCAAAATTCGGTTCAAGAGTGCTTCCATATGGGTCATCCTTTCCCTGCTTTGATTGATGGTGATTCAAGCCCATTCTCCAAGGCTTTTTCTGCTTTACTAACGTAGTCTGGATCTTGTCGGTGTAGGGCTCTGTCAAAAGGTTCGATCATCAATGGGGATATGAGCAGTAGGTCGTTGGGGACATCCAACTCCCATTTTAGCACAAATCGTATGGGGGAAGACAAGGGATTTTTTGAAGAGATGAAAAAGGAGGGCATGGTCTATATAGATGCAACGAAAACGTTTAACATATCCTTGACGGAAAAGTCGCTTATCCATTTTTCGACTGTCGAGGGCAAGCCTGTGGCTTGCCCTCGTCACGCCAAGGCGTGACGGAAGACCGAACAACCACTCGCTTTACAGACCCATACATGGGTCTGAAAGCGGCGCTGTTCGGTCGCCCGACAGTCGATCCAATGCCCGGTAAAAGCCGCAAATGTTAAAGCTTCAAGCATCTATATAGTAGCGTTCAAACCATGATTGAACGGGCGGAAAGAAAAATTCAAAAACGCATAAAAGAAAGCCTCTTCTACCTGTGTGGGTGAAGAGGCTTTTCCATTTCATTGTTTTGTGTCAGGTTCGCTTTTTTTAACCATTCCTAGGCGTTCTTTCAGGGCAAATTGCAGGAGTTGCGAAAAATTAATCCCTTCTGCTTCCGCGGCGTCATTTAACCATTTGGGGATTGTCAATGTTTTCTTAATTGATTTATTTTCCATCTCGTCACGGATATAGTCGGTCCACGCCTCGATCATAGAGACAAACGCACCTTGAGGAATGACTAATTTCTTGGGATCAGAGGGCGCCGGGATCCCTTCGCCGTCTTCTTCCATTCCATAAAGGTATCCTTCTAAAGCGTCTTTTGCCATACGAAATGCCTCTTCCAAAGTAGAACCTTCTGTAATGCAACCCGGCAGATCCGGAAATGTGACAGTATATCCTTCGCTCCCATCGGATCCGGGATCGAAAATGGCAGGGAAATAATATTTAGCCAATATGGAAAACCTCCTTTCGCAGGAGGGCTATTTCAGCCCTGCCTGCTTTAGTATTGAGTGTACTGTTCCAGGTTTTAAGTCTTTTCGTGGATGGGGAACTGTGACGGTTCCTTTTTTCGTTGGATGTTTGAAATGATGGTGGCTTCCGACTACCCTATGTAAGTACCATCCGTCTTTTTTCAGTAGTTTAATCAGTTCTTTTGATGAAATGTTTATTCCCCCTTTCCACATCTTTATTATAACACGTATTAATAATACGTGTAAATTATTTTTTGTTCATTTACCACTTCATGTACGACTTTGCCAGAACGGGCATTCCTGTTAATGTGCAAATTCTTGACGACAGCACCATGTGCGAAGTGATGTCGTATAACTGGAGTGGGAAAGAGTTTTCCAAACGGATCTGGGGCCATGAGCAGGAAACGATGCAAAATATCCGAAAAACGCTCGAACAAAGCTTCATCATCGGCCGGTCCATTGATCGGACGGCCAAAGAAATTGTAAGAGTGGCCGATGTAGCCTATTCGCGCGCCGAAGCGTTGGTGAGAACCGAGGCCAACTTCTTTCACAATTTGGCGGCCCACAACAGCTATCGCGACGCAGGAATGGAGAAATACGAGATTTTGGCCACGCTCGATATGCGGACATCGGACATTTGCCGAAGCATGGACGGAAAAGTGTATGAGGTAAAAAATTATAAACCTGGCACAACGGCACCGCCATTTCATGTCCGCTGCCGAACGACGACGATTCCGTATTTTGATGAATCGGAATATACGAAAGGTGAGAAACGCCAGTCGATGAATGGATTGGTGGATTCCGTTTCGTACGAAGAGTGGTATAATAAGCATATCAGAGGTCATAAGCTAGAGGTAAAGGATCCTAATGTTTATTCAGCACAATATCTTCAAAAAATGAACAAAACGTTTGAATACTTTAAAGAAAAAGGATTTATATTTAGAGAACATGCAGTTAACCGAGCTTTGGGCCAAAAACAAGGAAAAGGAAAAAGAGACTTTACAAATGAAAATGTCTTGGATGTACTCAAGACAGGTAAAAAATATCATCAGGCAGAAGGGAACAAAACGGTGTATTTTAAAGACGGTATTGCTGTCATACAAGCTAATGATACTGGCGAGATTGTTAGTATTGTTACTAGAAAGAAACCAAAAAAAGATTGGAGGGAAATCGATGGATGATTTGTTGCGGTGCATCGAAGACTATCTTGAAGGAAATTTGTCGCCAGAGCAATTTTCTTATGATTTTCCTGCTATATATGCATCTTATTTCGATGATGGAGATTTAGACGAAAAGTACATCGACGCGTTTGATGATATTTCGGAAGCGTGCGGTTGGTATGAGCCTAACCCTCTTCATAGAGAGGATGACGATGAGTATATCGGAGAAGAAGAGCTGAGGAACAAAGTAGAGGAAAAATATCAAATGATTAAGAAATTGTTGACGAGAAGCACTTAACCAATCAAAAAAGGTTACGTGCTTTTTTTATTTTCTCGTCTTTTTAGCATTTGTAGACGTTAAAGTGTTGATAGACGATGGTTGAGATGCCGATTGAAGCCGAGCATGTTCCAAGCCAGACAAATCCGGGAAGACGCTTGGCCTTCCCGGGTGCTAGGACGCTTGGATAGCCTAAACACGGTTCCAACGCTGCTAGGAAGAATATTCGTTAGATCAATCCGATACATGTCTGAAAGGTATGTTTTTTCCTTGCTCCACATCTCGATCCTTGTCCATTGTTTACTCCCTAACCCCGGTCGTCTTTCCCTTGTTGAATTACTGCGCGCGCCGCAGCTTGGAGATGGATGCCTCATGTTCGATCGATCGTTTGGAGAGGATTTCCAAAATTTGTTCGTGGCGCTCTTGGTTGACTTCGATGTTTTTGACAATCTCATTGGTTTCCAGGACTGCCTGCCGAATTGGGGCTAGATCGTCTTTGGTCGCCATCTTTGCTTCCATCTCATTCACTGTGGATCGGAGTTCTGCCAACTCCTGTTTGGTCGCCATTTTCGCTTCCATCTCGTTTACGGTGGACTGGAGTTGATTCATTGTGGACTGGAGTTCGTTTACTGTGGATCGGAGCTCAGCTGCTTCCTGTTTGGTTGCCATTTTGGTTTTGACGTCGTTTACTTCGGATGTCAAGGTGTTGATATCCGATTGTAATTGATCCAGGCGGTCCAAAATTCGGTTCAAGAGGGCTTCCATATTGGTCATCCTTTCTCAATTTTGAATGGTTTTCCTTATAGGTGTCCGATGATTCAAGTAATTTCTGCTTTGGCAACACGCTTTTGACAGGATTCCATTGATTTAGGGCTTCATCAAAGGGCTCAATCATCAATGGAGATAGGAACAGCAGGTCATTGGGGGCGTCCATCTCAAATTTTAACACAAATCGTGTGGGGGAAAACAAGATATTCTTCGAAAAAGAGTCAGTCAAGACTTTGTGTGTAAATTAGCACATTATTTCAGAATCCCTTTTTCAAATTATTTCAGGCGGATTCGGAAATAATGTGCAAAATTTTTGCGGATTGTTCCGGATTTTGCACATTCTTTCGGAACGTTTGCACGCTCTTTCAGATGAAGATTTCCAGCGCGCCTGATGGACCGATGGAAAAGAGAAAGCACAAAAGAGGCCGATTCGGCCCCTTTCGTGCTAATACCCCATTTCCTCTGCGGCCATGCGCACCACTTCTTCGTCAATGGCGTCCTTTTTCAGCTGATACCCGTATAACAGGCACGTCGTGGCCAACGTGTTGATCACCCGAGGCCATCCCCGCGACTGCAGGGCAATCGCCTCTAACGCCGATGGAGTGAAGAT
>NZ_MVKA01000042.1:0-34009 GCF_002042905.1 Geobacillus sp. LEMMY01 | reverse complement strand
ATGGTACTTATCTATGACGATCGACGATGGAAACAGGGCACGAACCGCCTTATGATAAGGTTCCCACATGTCAAGAATCACCGTTTGGACCCTTTCTTTCGACAGGACATTTTGGCTCAACAAGTGGATGGCGGAGTCACATTGGCGATCGGCATGCATTCCCATGACCGATCCAGCTTTGGCATCCATCAATACGGTTTCATACTGATGTCCCTTTTTTACCGCGATTTCATCTAAGCTAAGCACCATCTCTTCTTGAGAAGATGCTTCTATCGCTGTTTGACGCTCTTTTGCTTTTTTCGATGCGATGGAGTAATAGATGCGTTCCAATGTCGTATATGGGATGCGGTGCTTTCGGCTAACCTCTTGAATGGTGGAGCCTTCACAAAGTTCATACAAGTACTCACAAAATCGATTGGTGTAGTGTTGATTGGGTKGAATCGATTCCAAAGAGGCGGAAAACACTTGGGAACAATTCCAGCACCGATAGCGCTTTACCTTTACGAACAAGTACACCGGTTGATGGAAAATCGCCAAATCCCGTACTTTTCTTGTCCGTCTGTCGTGGACAGAGGAAGTGGCAAACCCACAATGAGGGCAACGTTCCTGTGTCTCTGTTTTCTCTACATGAATCGCATAACCATAGGAAAGAAGTTCTTGTTTAATCACTTTAAATTCTGGCAATCCTAGTGGTATAGAAAGCACTTACGAGACCTCCTTAATGTTGATTTCACCGCTAACATTATTGCCAGGATCTCGTCAGTGCTTTCTCTTTTTTGTCACTAAATCACAAAATTTGGTGATGAACCATAAAAATTAACATTAATATCGGTTTATGACTCTATTTTGTGTTAAAAATAATTAACATAAAGGGGGTGCGATGATGGAGATTAAACAAACGATCGCGAAAAATCTAAATCGGGTAAAAAAAGAGTTGGGATTGAATAATCAGGATTTAGCCGAAATGATGGGCGTGACGAGACAAACAGTTGCCAAATATTTAAAAGGGGAGCAAATTCCTGACAGTGCAAAATTATTTCTTCTGTCACGACGCTTGAATATCCCGATGAAGGATTTTATCGTTTCTTCAGATGATCAGCATGAACAAATTTCTTCTTTCATGTTTCGTGCGGATAACCCTAAAGAAAACTTCCGTCTGATTGATCAAAATCAAGTGAATCGGATCATGAATGATTATTATGAGCTGCTTGTCTCTTTTGGAGAGGCTAGTGTCGCTTATTTGCCCCCGACGTATAAATTAAAGCTTGTTGATAATGAGTTAACGGAGGAACATAAGACAATCATTCGACAAGCAGCGGAACAAACGAGGAAAATGTTTGGCCTTGATCATGTGATCCCAAGTGATATTTATGCGGTTTTAGAGCACCATGGTATACATGTCATCGCGTTGAAAACGATTGATAAAAAAGTTGATGGTTTATCGGCTTACTCCCAAGAAAAAGGGGCTTTTATTTTCCTTAATGATCACGACGAAATATCTGAGGAACGAAAACGGTTCAGTGCCATTCATGAACTTGGCCATCTTATTTTTCATCGTGAGGAGTATCGAAGTGATCTTGGTTCTCTTACTTACAGCAGTGCAAGAAAGGAAATCAACGAAAAAGTCGCCACGTTGTTTGCGAGCTACTTTCTCATTCCCCGTGAACAGTTGCGGGAATATGCCTATTATTTTAAACGATATGTTACCACTGAAACGATTGTTGAGCTCAAGCGCCAATTTTTTGTCAGCGCTGAAGCCCTAATGAGAGCTTTATTGGACGAACAATACATTTCCCAAAAGACGTACGGCTTTTTGCGAAAAACGTTGTGGGAGCAAGGGTATAAAGATCAAGAACCCGCTCCAATCGATTATATTCCAAAAAACCGCAAATTGACCTATTTTGTGAAACAGGCGTATTTCGAGGGGAGCATTACGATTAATAAGGTATGCGAAATCCTTGGATGCGATTTGCGGACCGCTAGAGAAATGATCAAGGGATGGTATAAGGAGCATGGATGTTCAGAAAATACGGGGGCTTTATAAAAAGAGGGCGGTGGTGGACAACAATGTGTTAAACGATTTTTATGAGTTGGGCAGGATGGATTTACTGACGAGAGTGTTTGGCCGAGTGTGTGTTCCCGAGAGTATTTTGCTGAATGAGACTCCTGGCGATATCCGGACGGCTTTGCAACAAATCGATTACAGACATACGAGCGAGAAAGCCCACTCCTTTAGTTAGGGGTGGGATGAAAGCGAGCCGTTTTCTTATATGGAATGATTCTAACAAAACGGTATCCTGTAATCGCCGCAAGGAGGTGAATCCATGCCGACGATCACACTAAGGCTGGAACTGCACAAGCCAACGAAAGTCAAACAAGAAATGTATGAACGGATGACAGAAGTGAATACMGCSTTTGCGAATTGGCTGTTGAATCATCCCGAGCTGAATCAAGCGACGAGTAAACTATTTAAAGMGTTTTCGTCGCAACGGTTTCCTTCTGCCATCGTGAATCAGACGATTCGAGATGTCAAGTCTCAAAGGAAACATCAGAAGGTAAAAAGGTTTAAAACATTATGGTGTTGCTTCAACAATCAAAATTGGAACGTCGAACGAAAGGGAGAGTTCTACACGGTTTCATTCCCAACATTAGAGAAGCGAGTCGGCGTGCCTGTGGTCACGCGTCCCTATCAAGAAGCATGGCTGAATCGGTTGCTGGACGGAACCGCCAAACAAGGGGCAGCCAAGCTCTACAAAAAGAGAAAGAAATGGTACTTGGCTGTTGCGATCACATTTGAAGTCCAACAACGGGAAGAAACCAAGGTAATGGGCGTTGATTTGGGACTTCGTTATATCGCCGTTGCCAGCGTAGGAACGAAATCGTTGTTTTTCAAAGGGAACCGATGCGCCTTCATTCGCCGACGATATGCGGCTCTGCGGCGAAAGTTAGGCAAAGCCAAGAAGCTCCATATGATTCGCAAAATCGGCCGTAAAGAGTCCCGCTGGATGAAGGATATGAACCATAAAATCAGCCGTCAAATCGTCCACTTTGCCCTCGCCAACGGTGTTGGCGTGATTCGGATGGAAGATTTGACGGGGATTCGGAAACGAGCCGCTTCTGCAAAAGAAGCAGGACGAAGCCTCCATTCCTGGTCGTTTCATCAATTGCAAACGATGATTGCCTATAAAGCTGAAATGGCAGGCATTCGGGTGGAGTGGGTGAATCCGACCTACACAAGTCAAACATGCCGATGCGGGCATCGGGAGAAAGCGAATCGAAACGGCATCCACTTCCAATGCAAAAAATGCGGATATATGATTCATGCCGATCTGAATGGCGCCATCAACATCGCCAAAGCGATTTCGGGTTTGAGCGCCTAACCTAGCGCACTGGTCACAGGTGCGCCGCCCATTGGGGTACATCTTAACCCGATGGGACGGGGTGATGACACACCCCCCGAACTTGGGCGTTGTCCGAACCAGAAATGGATGAGGGCGCAAACGACCCAAGAATCCCGCGCCTTTAGGCGTGCGGAGTGTCAAAATAAAGGTAGTGCATGTTTGCAAAGAGAAAAAGTAAGGAGGGAGTTGGATTGGTCGACGAAAAAGTCACAGCGGTCGGACCGGTTCGCGTCCATACGATTTCGACCGATAAGTACAAAACGAACACGATCGTTTGGAAAATGAAAGCCCCTCTTGCTAAAGAGACGGTCACGCTGCGCGCGCTTTTGCCATACGTCTTGCAAAGCGGCACGGCCGACTATCCGAGCGTTAAGGCGCTGCGCACCTATTTGGATGAACTGTATGGGGCGACGCTGAACGTCGATTTAACGAAAAAAGGCGAACATCATATCATGACGATTCGCATCGATGTCGCCAATGAACGATTTTTGCCGGAGCAAACGCCGTTGCTTTCGAAAGCGCTTCAGTTGCTGGCCGATCTTCTTTTCCGCCCGGCTCTTGATGGCGGGCGGTTTGTCACCGACATTGTCGAGCAGGAAAAGCGGGCGCTCCGTCAACGCATTCAGGCGGTGTATGATGACAAAATGCGCTATGCGAACATGCGCCTTGTAGAAGAAATGTGCAAAGGCGAACCGTACGCCCTCTCGCCAAACGGCGAGCTTGAAGACGTGGACGGCATCACGGCGGAAGGGCTGTATCGCTATTATGAACGAGCGCTGGCCGAGGATGAGCTGGATCTATATGTCATTGGCGACGTGGCTGAAGAGGCGGTGCTCACAGCGGTGAAGCAGCGTTTCTCTTTGCCGGACCGTCCAAAGCGGGAGCGCGCATCGTCGGTTTCTGTCAAGCCGCAAGGGGAAGTTCGCGAAGTCATCGAGCGGCAAGACGTGAAGCAAGGAAAGCTCAACATCGGCTATCGGACGAATGTGACGTACGAGGATGACGATTATTACGCCTTGCAGCTGTTTAACGGCATTTTCGGCGGCTTTTCCCATTCGAAGCTGTTCATCAACGTCCGCGAGAAGGCAAGCCTTGCCTATTATGCCGCCTCAAGGCTTGAGAGCCATAAAGGGCTGCTCATGGTCATGTCCGGCATTGAACCGGCCAACTATGAGAAGGCGCGCCGCATCATCGATGAGCAAATGCAGGCGATGAAAAACGGCGATTTCACTGACGAAGAAATGGCGCAGACGAAAGCGGTCATCCGCAACCAGCTGCTTGAGACGCTCGATACGCCGCGCGGGCTTGTGGAGGTGTTGTACCATAACGTCGTCTCAACGCGAAAGCGCCCGATCGATGAATGGATTGCCGGCACCGATCAAGTGACGCGCGAGGATGTGGTGCGCGTCGCTGACAAGGTGGAGCTTGATACGGTGTACTTTTTGACCGGAATGGAGGCGACGGAAGATGGAAAAACGGGTGTATGAGACGCTGCACGAAGAGCTGTTTTATGAAAAAATGGACAACGGCCTTGACGTGTACATTTTGCCGAAAAAAGGATTCAACAAAACGTATGCGACATTCACCACGAACTACGGTTCGGTCGACAACCAGTTCGTCCCGCTCGGTAAAACGGAGATGAAGCGCGTTCCGGACGGCATCGCCCATTTTTTGGAGCATAAGCTGTTTGAAAAAGAAGACGGCGACGTGTTTCAGCAGTTCAGCAAACAAGGCGCCTCGGCGAACGCCTTTACGACGTTCACCCGCACTGCCTATTTGTTCTCAAGCACCGACAACGTCGAGAAAAACTTGGAAACGTTGATCGATTTTGTGCAAAGCCCGTACTTTTCCGACAAGACAGTGGAAAAAGAAAAAGGGATCATCGGCCAGGAAATCCGGATGTACGACGACAACCCGGACTGGCGCGTCTATTTCGGCGCCATCGAAAGCATGTATCACAACCATCCGGTCAAAATCGACATCGCCGGCACAGTTGAATCGATCGCCCAAATTACGAAAGAGCTGCTGTATGAGTGCTACGAAACGTTTTACCACCCGAGCAACATGCTTTTGTTTGTCGTCGGCCCGGTCGATGAACAAAAAATCATGCAGCAAATCCGCGACAACCAGGCGAAAAAGTCGTTCCCGCAAGCCCCAGAAGTGAAGCGGTTTGCGTATGAAGAACCGAGCGCAGTAGCGGAAAAGAAAAAAGTGATTCCGATGCATGTGCAGACGAACAAATGCTTTGTCGGCATCAAAGCGCCGTCCGTTCCTGAAGCCGGCGAACAAAAACTTCGGCATGAGCTTGCCTTCCACGTCGCATTGGACTATTTGTTTGGAAAAAGCTCGCCGCATTATGAACGGCTGTACCGCGAAGGGCTGATCGATGATACGTTCATGTACGACTATACGGAAGAGCGCGGATTCGGTTTTGCTCTGGTCGGCGGCGACACGAGGGACGCTGAACGGCTCGCCTCGGAAATTCAAACGGTGTTGCTGTCGTTTGCTGCGGAGACTATAAAAAAGGAAGAGTTTGAACGGGTGAAAAAGAAAAAAATCGGCGCCTTTTTGCGCGCGCTCAACTCGCCGGAATACATCGCCAACCAGTTTACGCGCTACGCGTTTTACGGATCCAACTTGTTTGACATTTTGCCGGCGCTTTCATCGCTTACCATGGACGACATCGCGGCGGTTGCCTCTTCTTGCTTCCGCGATTCGCAAATCGCTGTTTGCGAAGTCGTTCCAAAAGGGCAATAAGGGGGCTGACCCAAAAGGGTGATTTTCTTTAACAAAACACAACATATTGTTTCTTAATGATTGTTTTATACCTATATATGGTAATAAGAAGGTGTCCCGATCCTTTTGGGACACCCTCATGAAAGCGAGCCGTTTTCTTATATTGAATGATTCTGAAAAAAATGGTATCCTGTCATCGCCACAAGGAGGTGAATCCATGCCGACGATCACGCTAAGGCTGGAACTGCACAAACCAACGAAAGTCAAACAAGACATGTACGAACGGATGACAGAAGTGAATACCGCGTTTGCGAATTGGCTGTTGAATCATCCCGAGCTGAATCAAGCGACGAGCAAACGATTTAAAGAATTTTCATCGCAGCGGTTTCCTTCTGCCGTCGTGAATCAGACGATTCGAGAAGTGAAGTCCCAAAAGAAAAACCAGAAAACAAAGAAGTTTCGAACATTATGGTGTTGCTTCAACAATCAAAACGCAAAGGTGGAAAAGAAAGGAGAGTTCTACACCGTTTCATTCCCCACACTGGAGAAGCGAATTGGCGTACCGGTGGTCACGCGCCCCTATCAAGAAGCATGGCTGAATCGATTGTTGGACGGAACCGCCAAACAAGGGGCAGCCAAGCTCTACAAAAAGAGAAAGAAATGGTACTTGGCTGTTGCGATCACAGTTGAAGTCCAACAACGGGAAGAAACGAAGGCAATGGGCGTTGAACTAGGACTTCGCTATATTGCCGTTGCCAGCGTTGGAACGAAATCGCTGTTTTTTTAAGGGCAGCCAATGCGCTTTCATTCGCCGACGATATGCGGCTTTGCGTCGAAAGTTGGGCAAAGCCAAGAAGCTTCATATGATTCGCAAAATCGGCCGTAAAGAGTCCCGCTGGATGAAGGATATGAACCATAAAATCAGCCGTCAAATCGTCCGTTTTGCCCTCGCCAACGGTGTTGGCGTGATTCGGATGGAAGATTTGACAGGGATTCGGAAACGGGCAACATCGGCCAAAGAAGCAGGACGAAGCCTTCATTCTTGGGCGTTCCATCAATTGCAAACGATGATTGCCTATAAAGCGGAAATGGTGGGCATTCGGGTGGAGTGGGTGAAGCCGACCTATACAAGCCAAAAATGCCGATGCGGGCATCGAGAGAAAGCGAACCGAAACGGCATCCGCTTCCGATGCCAAAAGTGCGGATACACTCTCCACGCTGACTTGAATGGCGCCATTAACATCGCCAAAGCGATTTCGGGCTTGAGCGCCTAATCTAGCGCACTGGTCACAGGTGCGCCGCCCATTGGGGTACATCCTAACCCGATGGGACGGGGTGATGACACACCCCCGAACTTGGGCGTTGTCCGAACCAGAAATGGATGAGGGCGCAAACGACCCAAGAATCCCACGCCCTTTAGGCGTGTGGAGTGTCAAATGGGAATACCTTGAGGAAGGGCCGGACGTATGGCAGGTGGCGATTAGAAAAAAATAACTAGGCGTCCATCGGGATTTCCGTCGGCAGGCGGAAATCTTTTTTTTCGTCGGCTCGTATGGTACGGTAAGAACAGACGAGGTTCGGAAAGGGGAATCACGATGAAACGAACCATTGCCGGAGTGGTGCTGGCCGGCGGCCAGTCGCGCCGGTTCGGGCGGCCGAAGGCGTTTGCGCTGCACCAAGGCGCCCCGTTTTTCACTTGGTCCGTCGCGGCGCTCGATCCGATCGCCGATGAACTGTACATCGTCAGCCACCCGTCGCTTATCGATGAATTCCGCCGGCAAACGGACATCCCGGTGCTGCTGGATGTGGAACGCTACCGCGGCTGTGGGCCGCTTGCCGGCATTTACACCGTCATGGAACAGAGCCGAGCCGACTGGGTGTTCGTCCTGCCGTGCGACATGCCGTACATGCGGCGGGAAGTGGCGGAGCGGCTTCGTTCCTATATCGATCCGACGTTTGACGCCATCGTCCCGCTCCATGGCGGCCGTCCCGAACCGTTGGTTGCTTTATACCACCGGCGACTTAGCCACCTGATCGCCGAGCTGCTTGACGCCGGCGAACGGCGGATGGCGGCGCTCCTTGACCGCGCACGCGTTCGCTATGTTGATGCCAAGCAGCTTGCCGGGGATGAAGACGTATGGCGCAATGTCAATACTGAGGAAGAGTATCGGTACGGGCGGGAATTTTGGCCAAAGCAGACGTAGCATACATCTTTTGCTAATCGGAAGAGCCGTCCTTGACCACGAAATGGTTCTTTTTCCCGGCTCTTCACCACAAAATGTACTTGATACAGAAAGACGCTCATGATACGCAAGTTAAAAATGATTTCGCCTGTACAATAACGTTTCTATGTCAATGAAAGGTCAAGTGCACCTTTTGGTGATGACCTTGAATTTTATGAAACGGCAACAGTGCGAAAAAAAGAACCGCATGGCCTCGGCTCTTTTGCGTCATTGGACTGGGGGTTGATTTTGGTCCATTTCCTTCGCCAAGTCCGCTACTTCGGCGACGGTCAGCCCCGTTCGTTTCGCGACTTCGTGAATAGGCAGAACGTCAAGCAAGTTTTTTGCGATTTCGATGGCTTTTTGTTTTTCGGCTTGTTTGACCGCTTTCTCTTTTTCCTGTTCTAGATCTTCTACGAGCAAACGAAAGACTTTATTCATTTTCATCCACTCCTTTACTTTTTGGACGTATGGCGGGTCAATAAACTTGTCCAAACGTGGTTACTCAAGCAATCCGAGCCTAAACGCTTTTCCGACTGCTCCCGCCCGCGATTTGACGTGAAGTTTTCGCAAAATGGAAGACACGTGGTGTTCCACGGTTCGTTTACTGATGTTCAGTTGTTCGCCGATTTCGCGATTTGTTTTGTCTCTAGCAATGAGATCGAGAACGTCCAACTCCATGTCGGTCAGAGGCGAGCCATCATGGAAAGTAAGATCAGTCGGGAATGATTTCACCCCGCGATAGCTTTCCCGAATGGCGTGAATCAGTGTTTCGGCAGAATCGCATTTGGATACAAAAGCATAGGCGCCTGCCTCATGGACGGCATGTACATATTCTGCGCTGGCATCCCCCGATAACATGACCACTTTGCTTGCAGGGAATCGTGATGAGATGTTCTTTGTCCAAATGAGGTTGTTCTGCCTTTGGCTCGGAGCATCGATGACAATGATATCAGGCTGGAAGTGAGCGATCTCCTTCTCTAGTTCGGCTGGAGAGAAGACGGCTCCCACTACTTCCAAGTCGGGCTCGCGTTCCAAAAGCTGACGGATGCCATCCATGACAAGGCCATGATCCCCTATGATCAAAATGTTGATTTTCACCATTGTCTCTCCCCCTCCCCCCGTAAAACGCAGCGAGTAGCGACGCATTTGGTTGGAACACACGTTGCGGTGAAACATGGAGTTTTACAGGGGATGAGTGATGTGCTGTTTTGATCCATGAGGCCATTTCTCTCAACTTCATTCGTTAAAATTTTACAATAAAGATCAATCTCTGTAAACGAAATTTCAAAAAATAGGTATTTTCCGCAATGAAATTTGTGGAAAATACGGATGTTTTTTTAATTTTATTTTGGTACAGTAAGGGTAAAGCCGGCCGGTTATCTTTGAAATAATGAGGAGGACTATGTTAAAAATGAAAAAGAAATTTGCTGTGCTTACTTTAGCTGCAGGACTTCTTGCCGCAGGAGGCGTGGCTCAGGCTGGAACAACGTATGATGATTATGACGTTATTGTCCCAGGGTTCAATGATAATGCGTTTACTCCTCAACAAACCAAATCGACTACCGGCGCATCAGCTGATTTGAAAGTATCTATACTTGGAAAAGCACTGGATGCAAGAGTGCATTCTTATAGCGGGGGAACTGGACCTTGGGTTCGTATTGCCACGGTTGGGGGTCCATTCAAACTGCCTAATTCGATCAAATCAGGCAAGGATGCGAGAGTTGAGTTTAGTTCGGATATTACTCAATTGGTAGACGTAAGGGTAAAAGGGGAGTGGAGAAGCAATTGATTCATCATGAGAATGGGCCAAACCGTTTGGATGGTCCATTCTCTTTAAATATGAAAACGAGTCTGGGAAAGGGTGTAAAAAATGTTGGGCCATCAAGTGAAAGTTGAATTCATCAGAGTCTTTACCTGGCGTCAATGTATGGTTTGGGCTGCATTAGTGTTGGTCCTGCCTGCCATCCAATTTATGTTGATAAAGGATCATTACCTTTACTATAGACAATTGGATCTTTTTCTGCGTTTGAATTCGAATTTTGTGCCGCTGCTTTTTCCGATCATCATGGTTCTCGTGTATGCGATTTCTTTTCCAAGTGAACAGAAAAATCATTTTATTCCATATGTACGTATCCGCATCCCTTTGACGACTTACTTCTTTAGCAAATTGATCGTCAATGCGATCCTGTCTTTTTTGCTCGCCTTTTTGATCGTATTCGTCCCTTTTGTATTTTCTATGTATATTGAACCTTATTTAGGAATTGTTCGTTTATATCCAACAGATGGCAATCCTATCCCTTATACAACGTTTGAGCAGCTGCTTGCCCTTGGCACGTTGCCATATGGAATTCTTTACTCACTATGGGTAGGGCTGAATGGAATGATGTATGCGACAATGGGATTGTTGCTCGTCATGATTTTAGAGAAGCCTTTTGTAGGGTTTTCCATTCCGTTTGTCTATTACTTGTTGGGAAATTTTATTACGCAAGTTTTTGGATATGATCAATTTTCCCCTACTTATACGATTTTTCCTTTTAGTATACAACAACAACCTTTATGGACAGTATTCGTGCCATTTATCGTCTTATGTTTCGTTGTGATTCTATTGATATTCTATCTAAAGGAAAGGTTGCATAAGCATCATGACTAGGACAGTAAAGAATAAATGGAAGGATTTTGTAAATGAATTGCTGACATTCAAGTGGATTCTCTTTGGAGCAGTTATTTACATATATGGATTAAGAGCGAAAGAGCATATGTATGTTGCTTCGTTTCAAACAAAACTATTGTTGAATAAATGGGATTTGTTACATAGCTTCTTCGGTAATATTTACCTTATTTTGTATTTCATTTTACCCGTTTTTCTATATCGTTCTATTTCGATTATTATATCTGATTTTGATTATACGGTTTTGATACGATTTGGTTCTTATCGAAGTTGGGTGTATGCAACATTAGTTCGATTTATTCAAAGCCTCAGCATATCCATGATCGTTTGGGGAGCAGTGAGCGGAGTTTTGTCAATCGGTGCTCCTTCTTTCGCTGGCTGGAGTCCGTTTAGTAAGCTGGATGGTTCTTTAAGTGAAACGCAAATATTGCAAAAATTTATAGACAGCCCCTTTTTAGCATTGTTGTTGCATTTTGCGTTGCTAATTCTAAGTGTTAGCTGCATTCACCTTATTTTGGCCATCATTTATGTAAAATGGAAAAAAAGGGGTATTATCGTATTTACTGCGATTCTTATATGGGTATATGGAGGAGTGTCATTTAAACTTCTTCCTCACCATTCCTTATTCAATTTATGCAATTACTTGATTTTGCATTCGGGAGCTGTACAGTTCGGAAATATATGGGGATCTTTTACAATGGTCACAGGATTGATGATCCTGCTTATATGGATGGTCAATCGACTAGATTTGAACATGAAAGGATATAGCTGGAGGTATGTCGTTTTCATTGCCTTGATTGTCATGGCATTATGGTCCGGTATGCGAGAAAAAGCAGGAGAAACTATTTGGGACCAATTTCTTTTCATGTTTATAGGTGGTTCCAATCAAGCGTTCTATTTCAAGTCGTTTTTATGTTATTGGGTTCTGTATTTTGGATTCATCTATTGGGTCCAATTGTACTTGCAGAAGGAATTGTCGGAAATGGGGTATTACAAGCTTTTGCGTTATCAGTCTATCACCCGATGGTTTTGGAGATGGTATCATAAGATCATGTTATATATTGGATTATATTTATTCGCCTTAGCATTGCTTGCTTTATTCATTTCTTCTTTGAAGCGTTTCTCTTTTGACTTCTATGTTTCGATTGATCGCTCGGTCACGTTGCTTGAAGTGTTTTATCATTTTTTTGTCAATGGCTATCTTCAAATTTCATTTTATGTACTATTTGTGTTTCTTATTTCTTGGTTGAGTAAAGAAACGTTTTATAGTTTAGTGGGGCTCGCCATACTTTCATTCTTTATGTTACCGGGTCTTAATAATTGGGGGATAGTTCCATCCGGATTGAATAGCATGGCGTATTTATTCGCAGATTACTCGGTTTATCGCATAAGCATAGTTCTATCTTTATGGAATGTTTTAGAGATTGTTTTCTTGCTGTATGTCTTTCATAAACAAGATCTTGATTTCTAAAAAGGAGTGAGGAAGTTGTCGCATATCCTACTGAGTCAAGTCAGTAAATCTTTTAAAGGAGCAACAATTTTTGAAAACGTGAATTTTGCAGTGGAAAAGGGGAAAATTTATGGAATTATTGGTCCTAACGGTTCAGGAAAGTCCGTATTATTTAAACTAATATGCGGATTTATGTTCCCTGATCACGGCAGCGTGATCGTGGACGGGGAAGAGCTGGGTGCCAATAAACGATTTCCCAGTAATTTTGGAATTATCATTGATCGGCCTGGGTATATAGCGGGAAAGACAGGGTTTGATAATCTAAAAGCATTGGCTCTCATTAGAAACAAAATCAATGATGACAAAATAAAGCAAACGATGAGGATGGTTGGTTTAAATCCGGAATCGACGCAAAAGGTAAAACATTACTCACTTGGAATGAAACAAAAGCTCGCCATTGCTCAAGCCATTATGGAAGATCAACAAACACTGATTTTAGATGAACCATTCAATGCTCTAGATGCTGACAGCGTTGAAACTATCCGCCATTTGCTTCGGAAATTTAGGGAAGAAGGGAGGACGATTTTGCTTACCAGCCATAATCAAGAGGATATTGATGTTCTTTGCGATGAAGTGTACAGAATCAACCGTTTTAAACTTGAAAAAGTGAAGGGATAGGCTCTTAATTTTCCATGGTCCGATGACGCCTATTATTATAGAATTTGCAAATAGTGAATCGGTTTGACGGGAAGCTTTTCTTTCACCCCTTCCCGAGCGGGATGGGGTCTTTCTCTTCCGGGGGATGATGGATTAGGGAAGGAATGAGGCTCATGCATAAAAAAATCGTGGTCGCTGTTTCCGCTGTGCAGTTTCTTCTCTTAGCTTTCGTAGCGATTGTTGTTTCGGATGTCCATGACCGCTTTTTTCCGGAACAGCTGGATGTGAAAGCGAAAGTGACATTGGATTTTAGCCAGTCTGATTTGCGTCAGGAAGATGTGTTTCAACAGTTGGGGGCGATGAGCGATCGATGGGAATTAGGATTGATGAAAATCGCGCCAGATTTACGGGGGGATCAGTCGGGACAGATCTTTGTTCAAGTGGGGGAGAAAGGGGATTTTCCAAAGAGAATTCAGCGTTTTGGCCATGAGCCAGATGCGGAGATCCGCGATCGCCGCGCGTTGGCCCATTCGTTTGCCAATGGCGATTATTTGGTGACAGGGAAAACCGATCATATAGACGAGTTGAAACATTGGCTGGCGTCGCATCGGGTCGATCAGAAGTGGAACGAAGAGACTCTGTTGACCATTCTCCAATTTTTGATCGTGCAAAGCGATTTTGGTGTGGCGCTGTTGGCTGTTTCGGCGCTGATGGTGTCATTAGCTTTATACTGGCTGGCGGTCAAAGCGAAAGGGCGCGCGTTGCGTGTGTTGGCGGGAGTTCCGACGTCGCGCATCCAATGCGAGGATTTCAGCCACTTTTTGCTGGCTATGGTTTTGGCCGCCGCTATATTGGACGTCTTGGCCGCTCTTTATGTCGGCTTTGTCTATGGATGGGGATTCGTGCCTTACTATAGTAAAGTGTTGCTTTTGGCTGAGGCGATGGTGATCTCTTTGACAATGGCTTGCGCGTTGATTTTTTCTGTTGCCTCATGGCCGAATCCAGAGATGTTGGCGATGCGCGAACCTGCTGTCAAGCGTTTGGCCAGAAGTTCGGCTGTATTGAAACTCGCTGTATTTGCTTTCGTCCTTTCCGCTGTCTCACCGGCGGTTTCAGCTTATACGAATGCTAGAAAAACAGCACAGGAACAAATCATGTGGAAGTCGTTGGCTGATCAAGCGGTGTTGGTGTTCCCGTCCCGTCCAGGAAGAGCGGGGGGAGCGGAAATCGAGCAGTTGTTTCAGATGTTGCAACCATCGGTGGGGGACATGGTTCGACAAGCGGAGGCCGACGATCGCGTAGTGTTATCGAAAGCGTGGACGGAAGACGATTTCGCCATCGATGGCATGACCATTGCGCCGTACCGTTACATGGTTATCGTGAATGAGCGATGGTTGGATATCGTTCGCAAAAAGAACAAAGGGCTATCTTTGGTTCCTCTTGCGCTGGAACAGATTCCAAAGGACGTGAGACAATTTGTCGAACTCTCCATCCCGTTATATGTAAGAAACCAGCAACAGGCTCAAGCCATATGGCATGAGGTCAAGATGTGTCGTTTGACCGGATCGTCCCCTTTTCCATTTGTCCGCTTTGGCGGACAGCTTGAGTTTGCCCGGCCGAAGGAGGTGTTATTGTTGGTTGCCCCTCATGTCCATTCATTATTCAATGACAACTTTTTGATCTCTGTCGCTTCTTCGTCGGAGTTGAGTTTTGTCGGACTAGAGGAAACACAGAAACTCGTATCTGAACGCGGCCTTCAGAACCGGATCCGCGTCAACTATATGGCGGAGGAAGGAATTTTGCGCGCGCAGCTTTATGCCTATTTCGTGTGGCTTAGAATTGGATCGATTGTTGGTCTTTTAGCGGCCTTGGCTATTGCCTCCGCCATTAGTGCGTTTATTATGGCTGTGTTAAAAGCAAAACGCGATTTTCCTCTTCGGCTTGCTGGGGCATCTTGGTGGGCGGTGTCGCGCGGGCGAATCGTGAAAGAGTGGGTGTTAGGGGGGATCGTGGTCATGCTGATTATGCTGTTGCAAGGAATAAACGGCTGGTTGCCGGTTTGTCTAACGGGGGCGCTTGTGCTGCTTGCTTTGCCGCTCGTACATATTGGTGCGGCAGCTTGGGTGTTTGCGAAAAACTCCCTGCGTCAGTTGTAGAAAGAAGGAGGAAGGCTTGACTGCCATGAGAATTGAGGCCGATCAAGTGACGATGATTATCAATGAGCGAACGATTATGGAGAACGAAAGTGTCGTATGCTCCCCTGGAGCCTTGACGGCGCTTGTTGGTCCAAGCGGAGCGGGCAAAACGACGCTTCTCCATGTGCTTGGATTGCTTTTGCGGCCGACAAGCGGTCGTGTATTGATTGATGGTGTCGATACAACGAGTTGGGGAGCGAAGCAGCGGCGGCTGTTTTGGAAACACCATGCGGCATTCATTCTCCAAGATTACGGAATTATTGAGGAAGAATCAGTTGCGTTTAATATCACGATGACTTCGAGTTTGTTTCGTTCGAAAGTTGTCGGCGATGAGGAGCGGGTGCGCAAAGTGTTATCGGAAACAGGGTTGGATGGAAGAGAACGAGAACTGGCCGCCCGTCTAAGTGGAGGCGAAAAGCGACGCTTGGCGATCGCACGCGCTCTCTATAAAGATGCACAAGTCATTTTGGCGGATGAGCCGACGGCTTCTCTTGATGAGGCCAATGGCGATCGCGTCATTGAGCTGCTTCAATTATTGGCGAAGCAAGGGAGAACGGTTATTGTCGCGACCCACGATGAGAAAATGATGCGAGCCGCCCATGCTGAGCATGCGCTAAAGGGAATGCGGCATGGCAGATGAGAAGAAAGGGGGCGAATCAAGATGACGAAAAAACGATGGTGGGGCATTGGCGTTGCCATTGTGTTGGTCGGCGGACTTTTAGTAGCGGGAGGGGGGATTGGTTTGTCGCTTATCCCGTTCCCAGGCAAACAGGACGTTGCTCGTCCTGAATGCGGAAAACTGCCGAGCCGATCGGAAGTCAGAGAGGCGTTGAGTCAGCATCGGGATCTCGCAGCTCGCTTGGAGCGCGTAGGAAAGGGAGTAAGCGTGAAGGTGGAGGCGCCGTGCGGAGATCAAGCGGATGAAGCGCTCATCCGCATTGTTTATCATACAAAGGAGGAACGGGATGCAGTTTCCTCCATTTTGGCTGACCACAGTTTCGGGGTTCCAGTTGAGCTAATCGAAAGATAAGATGGAATTAGCGTTGAGGTCTAAATGTGATCCATATCACATAACGCGCCTGAATGTTGCGGTACAATGGAGGCCAAGGAGGGAATTGGATGCGCGATTTCAATGAAAACCCGTTTATCGTCATTTGGGAGTTGACAAGGGCGTGCCAACTCAAGTGCCTTCATTGCCGCGCCGAAGCGCAATACCATCGCGATCCGCGCGAGTTGACGTTTGAGGAAGGGAAAAAACTGATCGATGAGATTTACGAGATGGATCAGCCGATGCTCGTCTTTACGGGCGGCGATCCGCTCATGCGCCCGGATGTGTACGATTTGGCGAAGTACGCGATTGACAAAGGATTGCGCGTGTCGATGACGCCGAGCGCGACGCCGAATGTGACGAAAGAGGCGATCCGCAAGGCAAAAGAGATCGGCCTGTCGCGTTGGGCGTTCAGCCTTGATGGCCCGAACGCCGAGATTCACGACCATTTCCGCGGCACGAGCGGCTCGTTTGCTCTCACGATCCGTGCGATTCAATACTTGCATGAACTCGACATTCCCGTGCAAATCAACACCGTCATTTCGCGGTACAACGTTCATGTGCTTGATGAAATGGTGGCGTTGGTGGAGAAGCTGAAATGCGTCCTTTGGAGCGTCTTTTTCCTTGTGCCGACAGGCAGGGGGAAGGAGGAGGACATGATTTCCCCCATCGAGCATGAGCGGGTGTTTCGCTGGTTGTATGAAACGAGCAAGCGCGTTCCGTTTGATATCAAAACGACGGCGGGCCAGCATTACCGCCGCGTCGTGCTGCAGGCGAAAATGCGCGAAGGAAAAACGGCAAAAGGAGGCATCCGCTACGAAGACGTTTTGAACAAAGGGTTGATCGGGCAAGTTGACGGGCTCGGCCGCGCGCCGAAAGGAGTAAACGACGGCAACGGCTTCGTCTTTATCTCCCATATCGGCGACGTCTATCCGAGCGGGCTGCTGCCGGTCAAAGCAGGGAACGTCCGGGAAACGCCGCTTGCTGACATTTACCGGTACTCGCCGATTTTCCAAGACTTGCGCAATCCGGACAAATATAAAGGAAAATGCGGCGTCTGCGAGTTCCGATATGTGTGCGGCGGCTCACGCTCGCGGGCGTACGCGGTGACGGGGGACTATTTGGAAAGCGAGCCGTATTGCATTTACATTCCGAAAGCGTGGCGGACAAAAGAGCGAAGTCAGTGCTAGGCACGGAAGGCTGCTTTTGTACAACGGCGGTTGCGTGACAGACGGGCTTTTCTTCAGGCAGTGTCTAGAAGGCTGGTGATTTAACAGAAAATGCCGTTGAATCACGCCGCTTCTCAAATTGAGAAAGCTTATACATGTTGCACTTCTCACAACTCAAGAATCATCGGTTTAGGGGAAAATGGTTGTTTTTCACCACCCTTCTAGACGTTGGCGGCTTGTTTGAACAATGGGGGAATAAGGGATGCGGCGCGACAACAGTTTTTTCGTTCGCGAAAGCTTTTTTGCGGCGATCATCGATTTGGGGAAATGGCCGTTTTTCTTACACGCAAGGGGAAGGAGCGGACGCCTTCCCCGTTTTTATTGTTGAAAGATCATTCGTGGTCCAAATCGACAATAAATGTCTCCGGCCCGGTCGGCGCCGCGCTTCCTCCCTTTGGTTCGAGGCTCGCTTTAATTTGCTTGAACTGTTTGACATCCTCGCCGGTGATCAAAATGCGCGCCGCTCCGTGGCGGATCGTCAACAGTTCCCCTTTGACCTCGTTGTTGGTGTAAATGATCCACAATTGATAATCGCGAGTCGCAAACGGCGGCAACCCTTCAATTTCCATCAGCATTTCCTTCGTATCGTCATTGAGCCAAATCGTGCCGTCCATCTGTTGAAAGAGCGCCGATGGTTCAATCGGAATTTGTTTCGTTTTGGGATTATGGATGATTCGCTCGATCGGAATGTCGGTATTTTGTTCGACAATCTGGTATCGATATGGCTCATCCGATCCGTCATGGGAAACGGCCGGCCTGTCGTTCGAAGCGGAAAGGCGCAAAGCGAAAAGGAAGACGGCCAAAGCCGCACCGATCAGCCCGCCTGCCATGCGGAGACCGCGCCGCATCCGCTTTGTTTGTTTTTGCGCTTCTGCTTGGGCCCAAATTCGCTCTTTATGAGAAAGGGGGGGTGCTTCATATTGGGCTTCCTCCTTAAGCCCGACGCTTTTCCACGCTTCAAGCAAGCGTTGGCATTCAAGGCACTGCTTTAGATGGTTGGACACGTCTTCTTTTTCTTGCTCTGGCAGCATGCCTAACAGCCAGTCCACGATTTTTGCTTCCGAAATATGGCTATGCTTCATGCTGTTCTTCACCTCTGCCAGCCTCCATCCAGTGGAACAGCTCTTTTTGTTTCCGCAAATTGCGCAAGCCGTAGCGGATGAGCGACTTGACGGAGCCTAACGGTTTGTTCATCGCGGCGGCGATTTCCCGCTGTGTTTCCCCATGAAAGTAAAAGTGAATGATGGCTTGCCGCTGCTCCTCGGGGAGATGGGTTAAAGCGTCTATGATGACTTGTTGTTCCAGTTGGCGGAGAAAATCAAATTCCGCCCCCTTTTCTTTTAAAGCCGCTTCTTCAAGGCGGTTCACTAACAGATCCCGTTTCTTGCGCAGGCGGTCGAGCGACCGGCTTTTCGTTTTCACGGCAAGAAAGGCTTGAACGCTTCCCCGCTTCGGATCAAATTGGTGCGGTTTTTGCAAGATTTCGAGAAACACATCGTGGCTGACATCTTCCGCCTCCACCTCGTCGCCGACGATCCGAAGAGCGATATGATAGACCATCGGAGCGTATTTTTCGTAAAAACGGTCAAAGGCGGCGCGCGAGCCTTCGGCGATCTTCTCGAGCAGTTCCATGTCTTCCCGTCGATCTTCCATCTTTCCCACCTCCCGACACATGCTTGATGGAATTGTTGCCCCTACTGCATCTATTCTACAATTTCATTTTTCTCCTGCAAAACAAATCCATTGATCCATTTCTGGCGTATACGAAGTGAAAACAGAAGGAGGGAGTGAACGTCGTGCGAAGCAGGGTCATCATGATGTTCGCCATGATCTTGACACTCTTTTCGCTTCTTCTTCCGATCCGCCCGGCATCGGCGGCAAGCGATGTTGTTCTCTTCACGCCATACACCGGGCTTTCCGTGACGCCGGGGGAAACAATCGACTATACGGTCAATGTCATCAACAACGGTTCCAACATTGAAAACGTCACCTTCTCGTTTGACCACCTGCCGAAAGGATGGTCGACTTCGATTACCGCTGAGGGGAGAACGATTGAGCAGCTGTCCGTCCGAGGCGGAAAAGAAGAAGAGGTCACGTTGGAAGTGACCGTGCCGCTGGATGTCGACAAAGGGGATTACCGCTTTTGGCTCGTCGCGAAAGGGGAGAGTGGTTCATCGAAATTGCCGCTGCTTGTCCGCGTGACGGAACAAGGATCGTTTAAAACGGAACTGACGTCGGAACAAACGAACCTCGAGGGGCACGCGGATTCGAGCTTCACGTATGATGTCACGCTGAAAAACCGAACCGCCAAGACGCAAAATTACGCGTTAAGTTCGGCGGCGGAAAAAGGGTGGCAAGTCACGTTCAAATCGGAAGGCAATTCCGTTACGTCGGTGAAACTCGAGCCGAATGAATCAAGAGACATTACCGTAGAGGTCAAACCGCCGGAAAATGTGAAAGCGGGCACGTACAAAATCCCGATCAAAGCGCAAACGAGCGATACGTCGGCTGAGCTGACGTTAGAAGCGGTCATTACGGGCACGTATGCGCTCAAACTGACGACGCCGTCAGGAAACTTAAGCACCGATGTGACGGCGGGGCATGAACGGGTGATCGATCTTGTCGTCAAAAACACCGGAAGCGCTCCGCTTTTGAACATCAATATGACGGCTGACGCTCCGCCTGATTGGGAAGTGGAATTCGATCAAAGCACGATCGCCCAGCTGAACCCGGGCGATTCCAAAACAGTCAAGGCGAAAGTGAAAGCGTCGGATGAAGCGATCGCTGGGGATTATGTCGTCAACTTCCAGGCGCAAACGGCGGAAACGTCGGCGGAGGCGGCGTTTCGCGTCTCGGTCAAAACGTCGACCGTTTGGGGCGTGGTGGCGGTGTTGATCATTCTCGGGGTGGCCGGAGGGCTGTACTATTTGATCAAAACATACGGGAGGAGGTAAGCATGGCAGCACCTGCCGTCATCGAGCTTGACAACTTGTGCAAAACGTATGGCGACCATTGGGCGGTTGACCATTTGTCGCTTTCCATTCAAAAAGGGGAAATTTTTGGGCTTCTTGGCCCGAACGGGGCCGGAAAGACGACGACGATTTTGATGATGCTCGGGCTCACCGAGCCGACGTCCGGTATGGTTAGGGTATGCGGGATCGATCCAGTGCGAAATCCCATTGACGTCAAACGGAAAGTCGGGTACTTGCCGGATGATGTCGGCTTTTACCATCACATGACAGGCTTGGAGAACTTGCTGTATACGGCAGCGTTAAACGGCATTCCTCGCGCCGAGGCGGAAAAGCGAGCGTGGGAGCTGCTCGAGAAGGTGAATTTGACCGATGCGGCCCATAAAAAAGCGGGGAAATACTCGCGGGGAATGAGGCAGCGGCTCGGCTTGGCCGATGTGTTGATGAAGCGCCCGGAAGTGATCATTTTGGATGAGCCGACGTTGGGCATCGACCCTGAGGGAGTGCGCGAGCTGCTTCGGCTGATCCGCGATTTGAGCCGCCATGAAGGCATCACTGTCCTGCTGTCCTCGCACCAATTGCACCATGTGCAGCAAATTTGCGACCGGGTCGGTTTGTTCGTGGGCGGCCGATTGTTGGCCGAAGGGAATATGGAACGTCTGGCGCAACAGCTGTTTTTGCAGGATGCCTATGTCATCCATGTGGTCGCTTCACCGCTTGACGCTTCCTTACGGTCCAAAATCGAGGCGATTCCGGGCGTCAACAAAGTGGTGCAAACGGAAAATGGATTGGATGTGTATTGCCAAACGGATGTGAGCGCCGACATCAGCAAAACCATCATCCAATCGGGCGCTTCCTTGTTTCATCTGAGTCGCCGCAATTTCGGTCTCGATGAGATTTATCACCGCTATTTTGAAGGGAGGGATGTACGTGAAGGCCAGTAAGGAGGGGCGATGGGCAAACGATGTTTTTTCATATGTGAAAAGATGGAGCGAACGGCTGAAGGCGGGTGCGCTTGATGAGAAGAAACGGACAAGAGGGGCAAACAGCGCCTTTTCGGCCATTGTCAAAAAAGAACTGGCCGATTATTTGACGAGTTGGCGCATGATCATTTTAATCGCCCTCATCTTGCTCACTTGCTTCGGGTCGCTGTATACGGCGATGACGACGATCCGGGACGCGTTGGATTCCTCGGAAGAGGCCAAGGAAATCGCGAAAGGCGCCTACTTGTTTCTAAAATTATTCACCGTCTCGGACGGAACACTGCCTTCGTTTCTGACGTTTGTCAGCTTTCTCGGGCCGCTGCTCGGCATCTCTCTTGGATTTGACGCCATCAATTCGGAGCGGAACCGGGGAACGTTAAGCCGGCTCATGGCCCAGCCGATCCCGCGCGATTACGTGATCAACGGCAAGTTTGTCGCTGCGTTGTTGTTGAATGCCGTTTTGTTTCTTTCGCTCGGCCTGCTTGTGACGGCATTGGGCATTTTGGTCTTGGGGATTCCGCCTACTTTCGAAGAGTTTGCCCGCATTGTCTGCTTTTTGTTGTTATGCCTTGTGTATATCGCCTTTTGGCTGAATCTCGGCATTTTGTTTTCCGTCGTCTTCCGCCAAGCGGCGACATCCGCTTTGTCATCGATGGCCGTTTGGCTGTTTTTCAATCTTTTCTACTCGATGATCGTGGAAGTATTTGCGAAATCGTTTTTGCAGTCTGACGCCATTACGTCCGTCGAGCAGGCGGTCGGCCGTCAAGAGTTGGTGCTTGGCCTCATGAGATTGTCGCCGAGCTACTTGTTCAATGAATCAACGACCGCTTTGCTTTCGCCGGACGTCCGGACGTTAGGGATCGTCACGGTGGAACAAACGGCCGGCGCTGTTGCGGCCCCACTGCCGTTCTCGCAAAGTTTATTGCTCATTTGGCCGCAAGCGACCGCGTTGATTGCCGCCACCCTCGTCTGCTTTGCGATCGCCTATCTGTTGTTTATGAGGCAGGAGATACGGGCGAGTGGGTGAGGGAACAGGCCGTTTTCGACAAGCGGTTCGGGAGGGGCGCGTGTTCGTCCGAACGGCGTTCCTATGGTTTCATATGTGGAAAACGTTCTGCCGAATCATGTCCGTTCCTTTTGGGGGACGGACTTTTTCTTTTTCTGTATGTGACAAAACAATGACAGCGGCTTTGACAAAATGGCGGACTTGGCGGCTTTTTTCAGCCGATTGTCATGGGGATCATCAAAGATGCGACAGGTTCGTACGTGCTCGGTTTTCTGCTCCTTAGCTTGTTTACCCTTATCTGCTTCTTGCTGAACCGGCTCGTTTTTGGCAAAAAAGCCGGCGAACCGGCGAAACGGTGCGCGTCGTAAAGATCAATGTTATATCGAACAAGAAGAGGCGTGAATCACACATCAAAAGAGCGCTCGCTTACACGACGAGCGCTCTTAAATTTTCTTGATTTTTAAGAAACTTTGTGATGTGATGTTCGTCTAAATAAATGGATTGCATGACAAAATTTTCAATGATCGTAAAAAGGAGGGCTATGATGAACAAAGACTGGCTTTCGAAGTTCGTCGTCGCTGCTGTGCTTATTGCAAGCACAGGACCAATGACCGCCAAAGCGGCGGAAAAGGGAATCTATTTGCCGCCGCAGCAAAAGCTGTACCAACAAGCGGGCATCAACTCAACAGCAATTGATATGGAAGAGATAAAGATTTCGAAAGAACAAGCCATTGAAATTGCGAAAAAAACAATTCATATCGAAAAAGACTATAAATTTCAAGGAATTACTTTTTCGACACAATGGTATGGAAATCAACCTGTATGGCAAATGTCATGGTATAAAGAGGATAAAGGATATCACGGGATTTCTATAACGGTAAACGCCCAAACGGGAAATGTCGTAAATATTTATATTTATCATGACCAAGATGGCAACATGCCGTTTCCGCCGAAAGTGAGTTATGAGCAAGCAGTTGATGTGGCAAAGCAATACATTCAAAAAATGTATCCAGATAAACTGAAAGAACTTGTCATCGATGAACGATTGAAAAAACAGCAAAGCCGATTGCCGTATGGAGAACGGCGTTTTTATGCGATCCGTTTTTATCAGCTGGTGAATGATGTACCATACTACGACAACAATATCATGATCGCAATCGATGGAAATGGAGGGATTCGGAATTTTCAATATAATTGGAATGATGAAGTGACATTTGAAAAGAAGGAAAACATCATTTCTTTAGACGAAGCAAGAAAATTGCTAAAAGACCGAATGGAATTGGAGTTGCGCTACCAACCCGTCGGTTCGTCAAAGCAGTTTCCGAAATTGATTTACGTACCGAAAACGAATCCGTATGCCTATTATCAAGCCAACCTAAATGCTGTGATCGACGCTCATACAGGAAAATTTATTGATATGTATGGAAAACCGGTAGAGGAACCAGCGCCAATGGACGATAAGCCGTTAGCCGAAACGGCTGTTCCGCTGCCGCCTCGAAGCCAAGAATTAACGCAAAAAGAAGCAGTAGAAACCGTGAAACGAACAATGGAGCTGCCGGATTCGATTGAACTTGATTCCGTGAATTATGAAGATCGCGGGGACGCTTCTGCATGGGTGTTGAGTTTTAAAAATAGCAGGGAAGACAGCAACGTTATGTATGCAGAAATCAACGCAAAAACAGGAGAACTGACTCGATTTGAACGCAATGTAATGTACAAGGAATCGGAAGCAAACAAAAACCCGCAAGTGAACTATACGAAAGAACAGGCGCTGGAAATCGCGAAACGTTTGGTCAAACGAGCAGCTCCTGATAAAGTGGATCGTTTATATGCTACGGTGCCGCAGGAAGTGCGATATGATAACAAAACGCCTCCTCTCTTTTATGAAATCTATTTTTATCGAAAAGAAAACGGGATTCCCGTACAAGGGCAAGGGATCAGCGTGGCGGTTTCGGCAGAAACGGGGGAAATCATTCGCTTTTTTACCGAATGGAGCAACGGATCATTTCCATTGCCAAACAAGATCATTCCGTTAGAACAAGCGAAAGAAATGTATATCGAGGACAAAAAGCTTGCCTTAAGCTATTTTACGACCTTAACGATGAATGAAAAAAATAATCAGACAGCTGTTCTCGTTTATCAACCAACCCCGTCTTGGGAGGAAAAATATTTAGATGCTGTTGATGGGAAATGGAAAGATCTATCCACTGGAAGGGTAGTCGATGATCAAAATGTAGCAACAGATATAAAAGGACACAAACAAGAGCAGGCGTTGCAGGCCATGATTGATTACAACATATACGATGTAGAAAATGGGAAAGTATATCCAGATCGGATCGTGACGAAAGGCGAGTTTGTTGAGATTGTCATGAGAGCGATCGGCGATTACGGAATATGGTATAACGAAAATGCGTCGGCGCCATTCAAAGATGTAAAAAAAGAGGCAGCCTACTACCCGTATTTACAAAGAGCGGTTGACCGAAGAATCATTAAAATAGATGAAGAATATTTTCACCCGACAAGTCAGGTCACGCGAGAATTTGTCGCTGTGACTCTTGTCCGTGCTCTAGGGTATGATAAACTTGCTTCACAGAACGATTTGTTCCCGCTTTCGTTTAAAGATGCGGATAAGATTCAACATAAAGGCCATGTTGGATTGATTAGTAAATTGAAAATTATGCCAGGAACGAAGTCAAATGAATTTCAGCCCTCTTCTCCGTTAACACGGGCTGATTTAGCGGTGATTATTTATCGATTTATGAATAAGTATTCCGACCTTGCGAATTAGCCAATAGCGATGCGGTTTTTCCGCATCGCTGTTGCACTCATTCAATGCAACAAATATCCGCCGGACAGTCTTCGCATTGAATTTCCGTTTTCAAATAGTTTAAATCATGAACCGTAATTTTCCCCCGTTTTGTCGAGATGATCCCTTGTTGTTTTAATGCATTGAGCATCCGATTGACGCTTTCGCGCGTTGTGCCGCAAAAGTTGGCTAAATCTTGGTTTTTCAATGCGACATCGATGAAAATGCTTCCGTCCTCAAGCGGGAAGCCATAGCTGTTGCATAGGCGAATGAGCGTTGAATAAAGCGCTCCTTTTTTGCCGTTCATGATGAGATCCCGAAACTTCGTCTGCGTCCGCCGGGCATGCTTGCTCATCCAGCGCATATATTCAAGAGTAAGGGTCGGATTGATAAGCAGCTGCTGTTCCAGTTCCTCTTTGTTTACGACTGCCGCTTCGCCCGGTTCCACCACTTTGGCGGTCAGCAAGTAGCGTGCATCGTTCGTAAACAGCGTCAGCTCGCCGACGATTTCTCTGCTTCCGCAAATGCGGAAGCACATTTCTTTTCCGTCCGGGCAAATTTTGCTCACTTGCACTTTGCCGGAAAGAATCAAGTACAACTCATTGGCTGGCATGCCTTCCTGGAACAAAAACGAGTGCTTGCGTAACGGAATCACTTTTTTCGACGATTGCAGCAACGAACGCAGGTGGGAAAAATCGCGGTTCACCGCTTTGCGGCTTTCGCCGTTCATCATGGGCACCTCCATTTCTTCAGCTATGTTTATTGTAAAAAATATCATATTGGGGACAGAGTGAAAAAAATTACCGTTTGCCACTTTTTTGTGCACATCGTCACAATTTTTTCTAAACCTGATTTTCCCGATCGTATGATACAATCAATGTGAGCACGGTCACAGCGTTGGACCGCTCATTTCCGTATGATAAGGTGGAGATGAGACAGAGAAGGGTTGATCCATGACGGAGTTTTGGTCACCGGTTTGGTTATCGATAAACGTATCGCTTCTTGCCGGCGTGATCGTCGCAATCCTTGGAACAGCGGCAGCGAGGTGGATGGCGCGCCGCCGGTTTCGTGGGAAGACGATCGTTGAGACGGTGTTTATGCTGCCGTTGGTGCTGCCGCCGTCGGTTGTCGGTTTTTTGCTTGTTGTGCTGTTTGGGCGGCATAGCCCGATCGGACAGTTGATGGAAACGTGGTTTCACACAACGGTGCTGTTTACACCCGGCGCGGCGGTGATGGCGGCGGTTGTTGTGTCGTTTCCGCTCATGTACCAGGCGGCCAAAGCGGGTCTGGAAGCCGTTGATCCAACCATTGAAGGAGCGGCGCGCATCGACGGGGCGAATGAGCGCCAAGTGTTTTGGCATATTTCACTGCCGCTGGCCAGAAACGCCTTGTTGTCCGGGGCGGTGCTGTCGTTTGCCCGCAGCCTGGGGGAGTTTGGCGCGACGTTGATGTTTGCCGGGAATATTCCGGGAAAAACGCAAACGATCCCCACCGCTGTCTATATGGCGATGGAGTCGGGGCGGATGGAGTTGGCGTGGGCATGGGTGGCGGTCACCATTGGATTGTCATTTAGTTTGTTGTCCTGTGCGGCGAAACTAGGTCGTTTGCAACGATAGAGGAGCAGGCCGTTTGAACATCACGCGGCCCATGAAAGGGAAAGGAGGGAGCGCCATGGAAGAGCGCGACCGGGTGAAGATCACCGACCGCCTCGCCCGCCCGCTTCGCGATTTGCGGTTGTCGGTCACCGACCAATGCAATTTTCGCTGCGTCTATTGCATGCCTGCGGAAGTGTTCGGGCCGAATTTTCGCTTTTTGGATGAAGGGCAGTTGCTGACGGTTGAGGAAATGGCGCTTTTAGCGGAATGTTTTGTCGAACTTGGGGTCGAAAAAATCCGCCTGACCGGCGGCGAGCCGTTGCTTCGGCGCGACCTCGATGCGCTCATTGAGCGGCTGTCCGCGATCCCTGGCCTGCGCGATATTGGATTGACGACCAACGGCGTCCATTTAGTGAAATGGGCGAAACGGTTGAAAGCAGCCGGGTTGAAACGCGTCAACGTCAGCCTCGATGCGTTGGACGATGACATTTTCCGCAAAATGAACGGCATTGGCGTCGGCGCCGCTCCGGTGTTGAAAGGCATTGAAGCCGCCCTGGCGGCGGGGCTTGGAGTCAAAGTGAACATGGTCGTCAAAAAAGGATGGAACGACTCGCAAATCGTGCCGATGGCGGCTTACTTTAAAGACTTGGGCATTCCGCTCCGCTTTATTGAATTTATGGATGTCGGCACCACGAACGGCTGGGATTACTCCCATGTCGTGACGAAAAAAGAGATCTATGAACAAATCAACGCGATGCATCCGCTCGAGCCGGTCGAGAAAGAGTATTTCGGCGAGGTGGCGAACCGCTACCGGTACGCGGGCACGAACGTCGAAGTCGGCTTTATCGCCTCGGTGACGGAAACGTTTTGCCGGAGCTGCACAAGGGCGCGCATTTCCGCCGATGGCAAGCTGTATACGTGCCTGTTTGCTTCTGAGGGTGTGTCGTTGAAAGACAAACTGCGCGCCGGAGCGGGGAAAGAGGAGATCAAGGCCTTGATCACAACGGTCTGGGACCGACGGACGGACCGCTATTCCGAAGAACGGACGGCAGAAACGGCAAAACAACAGCGGAAAATTGAGATGTCGTATATTGGGGGATGAAAAAAACGGGAGCGCTCTTTCCATAGAAGAAGCGATCCCGTTTTTGGTTTATGTTTTCGGAAATGCGAATCGGCGTCTCTCTTCCTTTATTCCTTCACCGCCGCCAACACACGCGGGAAGAGGATGTTGTTTTCCAAATGGATGTGGGTGAACAAGTCGTCTTCAAGCGCGGCGAGCCGGCTGTAGACGAGCCGGTACGTGCCGCATGCGTCTTCCGGCGGGGTGAAGTCGTTTGTGATTTCACGAATTTCTTTAATCAAATCGCCGGCTGCGTCATGTTCATTGACCAGTTCGCGAACGGCCCGCTCGACCGCCTCCCGGTTTTCCGGCGACGGGTTGTCGGCAAATTGCAAAATGAGCGGGAACGCTCCCGTTTCCTCTTTAATGAGATGCTGCTCGAGTTCTGTTTTTAACTCATGAAACAGTTTATGCACCCGGGAAAGATGCGGATGGTGCATGCCGTGCACGCGCAATACTTTCGTGACATACGGGCTGAGCTGCGGCAGTTCCTCGTTCAAATAGCGGTGGTGCGTGTTGATGATATGATCGACCAAGTCGGCTAGCGGCGCTTCACTCCAATTTCCGGTCGGCTTGTTTTGCGCCTCCGCGTAAAGGGTGTTCAGCTCGCGAAGGAGCGCTTCCCCATCCAGCCCGCGTTCTTCGATGGCTTCTTTTAACGGGCGCTGTCCGCCGCAGCAAAAATCAATGCGATGCGCTTTCAACAAATCCGCTGCTTTCGGGAGTTTTGTGACAATATCGCCAATCAGCGATTGCTCAGTAAACCGCTGTTCCATTTTGGATCCCTCCATCGTCAAATCATTGCAGCTTCAGCATACCTTGTTTTCCGCGTCAACGTTGTGATGCATCTCACACAAGCAAAAACAAGCGGACAACAAGGGAATGTGATTGACATCACAACGGTGCTCTTCTTCTTTCCGGTAAAATAAAACAGACGAAATCAGCTGATCGATCGAGTCGAAAATCGGGCTCAAGACGTGCTAAACTATATTCAAGAACAATGCCGCTATGCGGATGAAGTGATGCAACAGCTCGAACAGTCCGCCGCTTTGTTTGGCGAAACGCGGGAGATGATTTTGCGGCATATTGCCGATGCTCGTGTTGTGGAGGAAAAGTTGGCGGACGGCATAAAACGGCTGCAATAATGGCAACAACGTTGAAAGAACGATATGGTTGCCGCCAGCCGTATGATCGAAAGGGGAGAGAGACATGGTCGAAAGACGAACCCCCATTCCTGTAGCGGAAGCGATCAATCGGGTGATGCGTTACGCTGGAAGAGGGGAAGAGGAGATCGTGCCGCTAAGGCAGTCGTACGGCCGCTATTTGGCGGAAGATTTGCGCGCCGACCATGACGTGCCGCCGTTTGACCGCTCGCCGTATGACGGATTTGCCATTCGCGCCGCCGACTCGGAAGGAGCGGGACTTGACCATCTGGTCGAGTTTGAAGTCATTGAAACGATCGGCGCCGGGCAAGTGGCGAAGCAGCCCGTCGGCCCGTTTCAAGCGGTGCGCCTGATGACCGGGGCGCAAATTCCCCAAGGATGCGATGCGGTCGTCATGCTGGAGCTCGCCAAACAGTACGAGCGGGATGGAAAAACGTATATGGCCATTAAACGCCCGTTCCGCCCTGGCGACAACATTTCGTTTCAAGGGGAAGATGCGAAAAAAGGGCAGCCGCTTGTCGAAAAAGGGACGCGCATCAATCCCGGGGTGGCGGCGCTGCTCGCGACGTTCGGCTACGCCGAAGTGAAGGTGGCGAAAAAGCCGCGGATTGGCATTTTTGCGACCGGAAGCGAACTGCTTGACGTCTCTGAACCGCTTGTGCCGGGAAAAATCCGCAACAGCAACGCCTACATGATTGAGGCGCAGGTGTTCAACAGTGGCGCCGAGCCGATTTATTTCGGCCAGCTCGCCGACGACCTCGATGCGTGTTTTCACGCTGTGCGCCAGGCGCTCGATCAAGTGGACATGCTCATTACGACCGGCGGCGTCTCGGTCGGGGATTTCGATTATTTGCCCGCCATTTACAAGCGGCTCGGAGCGAACGTGTTGTTTAACAAAATCGCCATGCGCCCGGGGAGCGTGACGACCGTCGCCGAGATTGATGGCAAGCTGCTGTTCGGTCTATCCGGAAACCCGTCGGCGTGCTACGTCGGGTATGAGCTGTTCGTCCGCCCGGTCGTGCGCACGCGGCTGTTTTCGGCCAAGCCGTATTTGAAAAAAGCGAAAGCCACCCTTGGCGCCGATTTTCCGAAGCCGAACCCGTTCACCCGCTTTGTGCGCAGCCGGGTCGAGGCGGTTGACGGTCGGCTTGTCGTGAAGCCGGTCGGCATGGACAAGTCGAACATCGTCACCTCGCTTGCCTTTGCGAACGCCTTGATGGTGCTGCCGGGCGGAACGAGAGGGTTTGCGGTTGGCGATGAGGTGGAAGTGTGGCTTCTTGATGACGATGAGGGGTCAAGCGAATGAACGTCTGGCAAGTCGTCGGCTATAAACATAGCGGCAAAACGACGTTGGTGGAAAAATGGGTGGCGGCCGCTGTCCGGGAAGGATGGCGCGTCGGGACGGTGAAGCACCACGGCCATGGCGGCGAGCCCGCGCGGCCGGAAGGCGTCGATTCCGTCCGCCATGAGCGGGCCGGGGCGGTGGCAACGGCGGTGGAAGGGGACGGGCTTTTGCAGCTTCATCTCCGCCGCCCGTTGTGGCGGTTGGATGATGTGTTGGCGCTCTATGCGCCGCTTCGGCTCGATTTTGTGTTGGTGGAGGGCTACAAACAAGAGCGGCACCCGAAAGTCGTGCTCGTCCGCACTTGGGAAGATTGGGCGTCGCTTCAGCACCTCGCCAACATTCGCGCCGTCATCGCCTGGGAGCCGCTCGAAGGGCCGCTAGCGCACCCGGTGTTTTCGCTGGCCGATGATGACGAATATATTCCATGGCTCATGAACGAGGTGAGAACACGAACATGACAGAACCGTTGTTTGCCATTACCGACCGGCCGATTTCGGTCGAGGATGTGATGAAAAAAGTGATGCGTCCGGAAGCGGGGGCGGTCGCTGTCTTTGCCGGCACGGTGCGCGAATGGACGAACGGCAAGCGGACGCTCTTTTTGCAATATGAGGCGTACGTGTCGATGGCCGAGAAAATGCTCGCGCAAATCGGGGCGGAAATTGCGGAGAAATGGCCAGGGGCGAAAACCGCCATCACCCACCGGATCGGGCGGCTTAAGATCGGCGACATCGCCGTCGTCATCGCTGTTTCCTCGCCGCACCGCGCCGAAGCGTATGAGGCGAACCGCTATGCCATTGAGCGGATCAAGCAAATCGTGCCGATTTGGAAAAAAGAGCAATGGGAGGACGGAAGCGCCTGGGTGGGCGACCAGCTTGAAACAACGGCGTATCCGTCCGGAAAACCGGAGGTGAAAGAGGAATGATCCGTCTTTTGTTTTTCGCCCATTTGGGTGAGCAAATCGGCGAGCGGGAAGTGACATGGCCGAATGTTCCGGAAACGGTGAAAAAACTGAAAGCCGAAGTGGAAGAGCGCTACGGCATCTCGCTTGGGCGCGTCATGACAGCGGTCAACGAGGAGTATGTCCGCGACGAAGCGCCGCTTCACGCCGGCGACACGGTCGCCTTTATTCCACCGGTAAGCGGAGGATGAGACGGATGGCGAGCAAAAGCAAATGGGTGATGCCAAAACAACACGGCGCCTGGGCGATGCTCATCATCCCGTTTTGGCTCGGGGCGTACGCCGGTGGGCTTTCGTGGATTCACGCGCCGCTCTTTGTCGCCTGGATCGCGCTCTATTTGGCGACGTATCCGCTCTTGATGGCGGTGAAAACGAAGCGGAAAGAGCCGTACGTGCCCGCCGCCGTCCGCTATGGCGCCATCGCCGCCGCGGCGCTTGCTGTCTCTCTTTGGCAGCAGCCGGCGCTTCTCTACTTCGGGCTTGCCATGGTGCCGTTTTTCTTGGTGAACACATACTACAGCAAGAAAAAGAACGATCGCGCCTTTTGGAATGATGTAGCCGCCATCGCGGCGTTTTGCATCGGCGGCCTCGCCGCCTTTTACGCCGGACGCGGGGCGTTGACGATCGAAGCGTTTGAACTCGCCCTGTTTTCCTTCCTCTTTTTCATCGGCAGCACGTTTTACGTAAAAACGATGATTCGCGAAAAGAAAAACGAGCGGTACAAATGGCTGTCATGGGGCTACCACGCCTTGTTGATCGTCGGCCTCATCGCCATCGGCGAGCCGTTCGCCGTTTTGGCCTATGCACCGAGCGTCATCCGCGCCGTCTATTTATACGGCAAGTCGCTGCCGATCATGAAACTGGGCATCTTGGAAATCGCCAACGCGGCGTACTTTTTCATCGCGATGATCGTGCTCTACTCTTGAGCGAACCCCCAAATGGGAGGCATCAATGACCGTTTGGGGTTTTTCTTTTGGTTAAGCGGCATTGCTTTTTATTGTACAAGCGTGATGTTAAATGGGCGTGAATTCCATGTAACGGTTTTGCAAAGGATCGTTTCAAAGGCTCACCTCCTCTTCTTCCATGCTCGTTCTCAAATGAAAAGAAGGGCAGCATTTCACCATTCGTTATAGGGTTGTATACGTTCCATCCCAAAGTCATGTCGAACTTTGTCTGTCGAAAACGGTGGATGGCAGGGAGGAGGAAAGATACAATTTTTTTGTAAAAGTAATGGAAATGGGGAAGGAGAGCATATGAGAAACATTCGTTTGCGACGATGGTTGGTTTGGATGGTCGTATGGGCTTTGATGATGTCAAGCATCCCGACAAAGGGATTCGCCGAAACGATCCAATCAGGAGTTGGCCGTGTGGCGCCAAAAGAGGAGCCGCCAAAGGTGCCGGAAGCCCCGAAACGTGATCTCAAGCCAGGGGAAATCATAGAAGAAAGAACTGAGAATACAAAGGTTTACTACAACGGTGATGGCACGTTTACCAAGAAGATCTACTTTGAACCTATTCATATTAAGAAAAAGAATCAAAAACGATTTGAGGAAGTATCTTCTAGCCTAACGGATAGTACCAATAATACGAATTACGTTGAAACAGAGAATACCATTTTGGAGACAAACTTTTATAAAAAGATGGTCGATGGAGAATACGCCAATTTCCATTACAATGGATATTCGATTTCCTATTCTATTTTAGAGGCAGCAGGTAATGACGTACAACCGATAAAAGCGAAGGATGTTACCGCCGTCTATAAGAAAAAAGACAACAAAATTCTTCACAAAAACATTTTTCCGAGCATAGACCTACAAAATATTACATTTAACGAGTCAACAAAAGAAGATTTGGTTCTTCATTCGTTTACTGGCTATCATATTTTCAAATTTCGTCTGAAAACGGATTTACAAGCAGACATTCAAGACGATGGCTCCATTTTATTGACAAATAAAAAACATGAAAAGGTGTTTGAGCTGCCGAAGCCGTTTATGGTGGATTCCAATGTCGATGAGCATTCTGGAGAAGCCCAACGGGGTAGCGTCAAAAGTTCTATGAAAACTCCACACAGATCATCCCATTGAGCATCGTGGGGCATGCGGAGGGCCGGATTCGCCCTTGACCAACACCCGCCAAAGGTGCGGAAGAGTCATCAAGGGCGACGGGGACAAAAAAGAAGGCAATAAGAAAGCCGCCCTTGCCATGACCGAATTTTACCTTTGGCGGTGTTCGGTTGGTCAAGGGTTCGCTTCGCCGAATCCGGCAGGAGTTCTGTTCAACGGGCTCCGGAGGACAAAAAAGTCAGGCCGCCTCTTGTTGGAGAAACGCTTGTGCCATGGCGATCAGCTTCGTCCACCGGGCCGGCATATGCGGAAGATCCGCCAGTTCCGGGATGACGACCGGCACCCGGCCTTCGATCGMGCTGTGTGGGCGCAGAAAGTTGAAATACGCCACAA
>NZ_MVKA01000061.1:0-6344 GCF_002042905.1 Geobacillus sp. LEMMY01 | reverse complement strand
ACCCAACGAAAGTCAAACAAGACATGTACGAACGGATGACAGAAGTGAATACCGCGTTTGCGAATTGGCTGTTGAATCATCCCGAGCTGAATCAAGCGACGAGCAAACTATTTAAAGAGTTTTCGTCGCAGCGGTTYCCTTCTGCCGTCGTGAATCAGACGATTCGAGAAGTGAAGTCTCAAAAGAAAAACCAGAAAACAAAGAAGTTCCGAACATTATGGTGTTGCTTTAACAACCAAAACGTAAAGGTGGAAAAGAAAGGAGAGTTCTACACGGTTTCATTCCCCACACTGGAGAARCGAATTGGCGTGCCTGTCGTCACGCGTTCCTATCAAGAAGCRTGGCTGAATCGGCTTATCAATGGAACCGCCAAACAAGGGGCRGCCAAGCTCTACAAAAAGAGAAAGAAATGGTACTTCGCTATTGCGATCACAGTTGAAGTCCAACAACGGGAAGAAACCAAGGTAATGGGAATTGACCTAGGACTTCGCTATATTGCCGTTGCCAGCGTDGGAACGAAATCGTTGTTTTTCAAGGGSAGCCAATGCGCYTTYRTWCGCCGACGATATGCGGCTTTGCGGCGAACGTTGGGCAAAGCCAAGAAGCTCCATATGATTCGCAAAATCGGCCGTAAAGAGTCCCGCTGGATGAAGGATAGGAACCATAAAATCAGCCGTCAAATCGTCCGTTTTGCCCTCGCCAACGGTGTTGGCGTGATTCGAATGGAAGAGTTGACGGGGATTCGAAAGCGGGCAACATCGGCCAAAGAAGCAGGACGAAGCCTTCATTCTTGGGCATTTCACCAACTACAAACGATGATTGCCTATAAAGCCGAAATGGCAGGCATTCGGGTGGAGTGGGTGAATCCAACTTATACGAGCCAAACGTGTAAATGCGGACATCGGGAAAAGGAAAATCGCAATGGCATCCACTTTCAGTGTAAAAAATGCGGATACACCCTCCACGCCGACTTAAATGGCGCAATCAACATCGCCAAAGCGATTTCGGGCTTTGCCGCCTAACCTAGCGCACTGATCACAGGTGCGCCGCCCATCGGGGTACATCCTAACCCGATGGGACGGGCTGATGACACAGCCCCTGAACTTGGGCGTTGTCTGAACCTGAAAAGGATGAGGACGCTAACGACCCAGGAATCCCACGGCTTTAGCCGTGTGGAGTGTCAAGGCTGATACCACGTCAACCCGAGCGCGCCTTCGCCGACATGCGTGGCGATGACTGGGCCAAAATAGCTGATCGAAAATTCGACGTGCGGATAGCGGGCGGACAGCTCGTCGCGCCAGCGGCCCGCCTCATCCGGCTGGTTGGCGTGGATGATGGCGGCTTTGAGCGGCACGCCTTTTTCCGCATCTTCGGCGAACAGCTCTTCGATGCGGTGGACTGCTTTTTTGCGCGTGCGAATTTTTTCAAACGGCACGATCACTTTGTTTTCAAAGCGAAGAAGCGGCTTGATTTGCAAGAGGCCGCCGATGAACGCCTGCGCCCCGGTCAGCCGTCCGCCCCGCTGCAGATGGGCCAAGTCGTCGACCATAAAGTAGGCGCGCAACGTTTGTTTCATTTCATCCAAACGAGCGATGATATCCTCAGGGGGCCTCCCCGCCTGCGCCATTTCCGCCGCTTCGATGGCATAAAACCCTTGTGCCATGCAGCTGATTTCCGAGTCGTATGCGTAAACACGCAATCCGTCCACCATCGTCCCTGCCGTGACCGCCCCTTGGTATGTGCCGCTGATGCCGCTTGAGAGGTGGATGCTGATGACCGCCTCGTACCCTTCCTCGCGAATGGCAGTGAACAAGTCAACGAACTCACCGACCGACGGTTGGGACGTCGTCGGCAACGTCGGATGCTGCTTGATTTTGGCAAAAAATTCATTGGCCGTCATATCAATCTCTTCGCGATACGTCTCATCCCCGAAAATGACGCTGAGCGGAATCAAGCGAATGCCAAGCCTCTCGCGCACCTCTTTCGGCAAGTAGGCCGTGCTGTCGGTGACAATTGCCGTTTTCACGAACGCCATTCCTTCCTGATTCAGGATTTTGTTCCATTATACCAAAAAGGCTGGACGCCCACCACTGCAAACGGGACGGGCTGCATCGCACCGAAATGGACAAGCATGGCACGCCGCTCCAGCAGCCGCCAAGCAGGGATGCACAGGGCGGCTCTCATATTCCAACGGTGCTCTTTTGGCTCCGCCGATTGCCGAAACAGAGCGAGACAGCCGCCTCCTACCTTTAGAACGGCCTGCGGCAGCCAAAAACGAACGGTTTCTTCCGCCAGCCATCCCGCGCCAACCGCTGCACCTTTGTGTTGGGCGGTTTCGTCTATGGTCCATCAATGAGAGGGAACCCCTCTTCCCGTGATTAGCGCACCTCAACCCAGCCGTTTTTGATCGCAACCACAACGGCTTGCGTCCGGTCATTGACGTTTAATTTTTGCAAGATGCTGCTGACGTGGTTTTTCACCGTTTTTTCGCTAATGTAAAGCGCTTCGCCGATGGCGCGGTTGCTTTTGCCGTCAGCCAACAGCTGCAGCACTTCGCACTCGCGCCGCGTCAGCAAATGAAGCGGGCGGCGCACCTCCTGCTTGATCGCCACACCTCCCCTTTCCGTCGTCAAGCGGCGGTATTCGCGAATCAAGTTGTGCGTCACTTTCGGATGCAAATACGAACCGCCTTCAGCGACGATTCTCACCGCCTCAATGAGCGTATCGGCGTCCATCTCCTTCAACAAATACCCGGTCGCTCCCGTCTGCAAGGCGCGCATGACATAGTTTTCATCGTCATGAATCGACAGCACGACGACTTTCGTATCAGGGTAAGCTTCAATCAGCTGTTTCGTCGCCTCAACGCCGTTGATGTCCGGCATGTTAATGTCCATCAGCACCAAATCGGGTCGGTATGTTTCGACGATTGAAAGCGCTTCGCTTCCGTCGCTTCCTTCCGCCACGACTTCAAAATCGCCCTCAAATTCCAAAATGCGCTTGATGCCCTCGCGAAACAGCTGGTGATCGTCGATAATCGCGATGCGTGTTTTCATCGTTTCCTTTCCTCCTTGTTCGTTTTGTCAGTCGAACGGTCGAGCGGAACGCGAATGAACACGGTCGTTCCGCTGCCAATCTTTGAGCGGATGTCGAGCGTGCCGCCGAGCAGCTCCACCCGCTCCCGCATTCCAATCAAGCCGAACGCATTTTCTTTTTTGACCGATGGATCAAATCCTTTGCCATCGTCTTTGACACTGACAAGCAGATGGTGGCACGTCACTTCCATTTTGACGTCGATATGGCGCGCTTCGGCATGCTTCAAGGCGTTTTGCACCGATTCTTGGACAAGCCGAAACACGGCCGCCTCCATCCGCGACGGCAGCCGAATTTCTTCGCCGATATGTACAAAGGAAATGTGGACTCCCTTGTTATATTCTTCGGTCGTTTGCAAGTATTTTTTTAGCGTCGGAACCAATCCTAAATCATCAAGCGCCATCGGCCGCAAATCGTAAATGATGCGGCGCACTTCGGACAAAGCCGAACGCACCATTTTGCGAAAATCACGAATCTCGGCGATCGCCGCCTCTGTCCCTCGCTCTTTGATCACCTTTTCGACCAAATCAGACCGAAGAAGGACGTGAGCGAGCAGCTGCGCCGGGCCGTCATGGATTTCCCGCGACAGCCGCCGCCGCTCTTCTTCCTGGGCTTCGATGATTTTCAGCCCAAATTCCTGCTTTTGCTTCGCTCCTTCAATAAGCTCGCCGACCTGGCGGAAATCGCTGTTTAAGTAGTGGAGCACGACCGTAATTTGTCCAACTAAATAATCGGCGCGTTCGATAATTTGCGCAAGGCTCGCCAATCTCCGCTCGAGCTCGTCGCGGCGCAGCCGCAGCTGTTTCTCCCGCTCGCGCACCATCGTCAGCTTCATATGCAACTCATGCGCCGCTTCATACGCCTCGCGAATATCTTGCTCCGAGTGGGTGGAAAAGTTTTGACTCACTTCCGACAGGCGGCGGCGCGCCTGACGCGCCTTCATTTCCAGCCGGTCCGCTTCTTCGATCGCCTGCACGGTCAGCCGCTTCACCTCCTCGAGTTCGCGAAGCAAACGGTCGTGCTCTTGACGCGACTGCTCACCGATGCGGAAAATTTCGTCTTTGCTATGTTGAACGGTGTCGATCATTTTTTCGACAATCCGATCTAACTGCTTCACGTCCCACTGTTTTGCCTCAGCCATTTGCCAACCTCCAACAGCGCTGCCAAGCGGTGCGCATGGGCGCCAGCAAAATTTGTTTGAAGGAAAAAAGTTGTCGATTTATAATAATAAAAGCATGTCCTATCTATTGCTCTTTTATTTTCAGTTTACCATAATTAGAATAGAGCGCTAGCCATTCATGCAAAAAAATGAACAAAATTAAACCGTTTTCGCATTTTTTGTATGTTGAGGTGTTTTGCTTTGTTGCAAAAATATTACACGGTCAAAGGATATGGCGAACGCGAGATCGTGATCGAAAAATCACGGTTCATCTGCTATATCAATCGTGCCGAAACAGAAGAAGAGGCCGTCGCCTTTATTCAACAGATCAAGAAGAAGCATTGGGACGCCACCCACAACTGTTCCGCCTATTTGATCGGCGAGCATGACCAAATCCAAAAAGCGAACGATGACGGCGAGCCGAGCGGCACTGCAGGGGTGCCCATGCTTGAGGTGTTGAAGAAAAAAGGGGTGAAAGACACCGTCGCCGTTGTTACCCGCTACTTCGGCGGCATCAAGCTCGGTGCGGGCGGGTTGGTGCGCGCTTACAGCCGCGCCGTCTCCGAGGGTCTGAACGCCGCCGGCATCGTCGAGCGTCGGCTCATGCGCGTCATGCATGTCACGATCGACTATCCATGGCTTGGGAAAGTGGAAAATGAGCTGCGCTCTTCCGTATATACTATTAAAAATATCCTATATGCCGACCGCGTCATGTTTGACGTTCTCGTTCCTGAGGATGGCCAGTCTTCGTTCGGCGAGTGGATGACCGAACTGACAAACGGAAGGGCGGACATTCAGGCGGGAGCGATGGAGTATGCCGAGCGGTTGCTTCCGTCTTCCTGAAACGAAACCGTACAAGGAAAGAAGGGTTAAACGATGAATCATACAAGAAAAACGGTGAAAAAGCGGAAGAAAAAAAAGCGGCTCCGCCGATTATTTTTGCTCGTGTTTCTTCTTTTGCTCGGGGGTGTCGGCGCCTTTGGCTACAATATTTACTCCGAGACGAAACAGGCGTCAAGCAAAATTTATCAAGCCCTCGATCCATCGGGTGAGCCGCCAAAGGATATTGAAATGCGCAAAGATCCGTTTACCGTGCTGTTGGTTGGAGTGGAAAACCAGTACCACGACGAGGAGGGGCGGTCTGATGTCGTCATGCTTTTGACCGTCAATCCGAAGACGAACAAAGTGTATTTGTTGAGCATTCCGCGCGACACGCGCGTTTACATCCCGAGCGAAGGGCAGAAAGACAAAATCACCCATTCTTACAGTCATGGCGGCATTCAATCGACAATTGCAGCCGTCAATGAGCTGATCGATGTACCGATTGACTATTACGTGACGACTGATTTTGAAGGATTTGAAAAAGTCGTCGATTCCCTTGGCGGCATCACGGTGGACGTTCCGTTTACGTTTAAAGCCCAACTGACCGGCTCGCTCAAATGGCATACGTTCCATAAAGGCAAACAAGAGTTGAACGGCAATGAAGCGCTCGCCTATGTGCGCATGAGAAAATCGGACCCCCGCGGCGACTTTGGCCGAAACGAGCGGCAAAAACAAGTCATTCGTGCCATTATTGACAAAAGCACATCCATCACCTCGCTGCCGAAGCTGGATGACATCATCGCCGATTTAGGGGATCACGTGCGGACGAACATCCCTCCGGCCGATTTGTTGTCGTTCATCTATGTCTATCAAAAAATGAAAAACGCGGATGTAGAAAATTTGCATTTGAAAGGATACGACGAAACGATCAACGGCGTGTACTACTACATCCCCGACGAGCAATCGGTCAGCTCAATCAATGAAACGCTGCGGCAAGCGCTCGAGACGTCCAACGCCTCCCTCACGCGCAGCGATTCACCATCCACACAAAGCCAAAATTAACGATCACAAAGAAGGTGCTCCCAAAAGCAATGGGGCGCCTTTTTCCATTTACAGCGTATACTATTCAGCCCGTACATAGAAAAAATTTACGAGAGCCGGTTTGTTCGTACCTTCCTTGTCTATACTAATTACCATCATAGACATGGGAGGTGAACACAATGGCAAATGTTGCTTTTGGCTTCCAAGAAGCGGTCTTCACACTCGAAAGCAT
>NZ_MVKA01000076.1:0-1263 GCF_002042905.1 Geobacillus sp. LEMMY01 | reverse complement strand
ACCAAATACCGCACCTTGAAGGCTTGAGGATCCTTTTTAACCTGTGGGCGCTCCGCCTTTTTCATCCGGCGAAGGTTGTCCTGGTAAAMCGGGCAATCGTTGTTCTTGCACTTATAGATGTGGTATTCTTTGCGTTCCTTGATTTTTTCCAGCGTCTTTTTGCAGTGCGGGCAGCGAAAGACCGCTTGCTTGGTGAACCGGTTCCGGTGGTTGAACCGGCACTGGCACACTTTGCATTGGTATTGCCCGTTTCCGCCGTTATTGGCGTACAGGTAAGAAGAGGGAGCCTGGCAGCGAGGGCAAGTCAAGGAATCTGGAACACGGTGTTTCGCCTTCGCGCGGCGCTGGATGGGCCGCAAAGGACGTCCGTGTTGGGCTTCGTAGTCCGCCAACAACTTCCGGTAATCAAGGGTTTCCGGTACATCGATGATCGGAAGGTCATCGATCTGAAGTTTTCGGTACGGTTTTTGGACGGGTTCGTCCAAGTCCTTACGATTCAGGGATTTTCCCACGATCACACCCATGAGATACACAATGATTTGATATTGGGTCTTGATGATTTGAAGCAAATAGGCTAATAATTGAGGTAACAAAGCTTGTCACTCCTTTGTTTTGGCTGTTGAGTGTGTGGTTACCTCAATGATGGCCGAAAACAACGGGGGTGGCAAGCTTTTTTTCTTCCAACCGTTGAAACTCAAGAGAAAACCGTGAGTGTGGAGGATAAACTTTTGACAATACCGTTTACTATGGAGGGGATTTTTCTATGGAAAGCTCCATGAGCAAGTTTTGCTCTTCACCCAGGCATGAAAATGACCAATCCAGGCACGCGCATTTTCACGGAAGAGTCTCATGGGCAACGTTTTGCCCTCCACCCGGGCATGAAAATGACCCATCAAGACGCGTGCATTTTCACGGAAAAGTTCCATGAGCAATTTTTGCTCTCCACCCGGGCATGAAAATCCCCCTTTTCTTCCCATAATGAAGAATAGGCGCAAACAGTTCAACAGGACGTTATGCTTAATGGTGGCTTAGACCCTGTACGGAAAAGTGTTTGAATCCACTGGGTGCACCACCCATTGTCCGCCCTTTCCTGTGATAGAGGAAAGGTGACGACGAACGGAAAACTGCCGCATTTCTCCCGTGGATTCGCTGTTTGCGCACTCGAGMATCGAAAAGGAGGAGTTTCCTCATGGATGTCATCTATCCTCGCTGMGCAGGATTGGATGTWCATGCCGAAACCATCGTCGCCTGCGAGCTATGKGA